>CALANQ010000460.1 GCA_937926025.1 uncultured Acidimicrobiales bacterium | reverse complement strand
GGGCGCCGGCTTCCACCCCGACCTCACCGGGCGGGAGAACATCTACCTGAACGGCTCGATCCTGGGCTTCTCCAAGACGCAGATCGACCGGATCTTCGACGACGTGGTGGAGTTCGCCGAGCTCAACGACTTCATCGACCAGCAGGTCAAGCACTACTCCTCGGGCATGTACGCCCGCCTCGGGTTCTCGGTGGCCATCAACGTGGAGCCCGAGATCCTGCTGGTGGACGAGGTCCTGTCGGTGGGCGACGAGTCGTTCCAGCGCAAGTGCATCGACCGGGTGCGGGAGCTCCAGAACGACGGCCGGACCATCCTGCTGGTGTCCCACGCCGCGGAGCTGGTGCGCCAGATCGCCGATCGGGCCGCGGTGCTGGACCACGGGCACCTGGTGGAGGTGGCCGAGCCCGGCGAGGCCATCCGCACCCTGCGCGAGACCCTCGCCCGGCGGGGCATCGCCCTGCTGGCCGAGGACGAGGACGTCACCAAGCCACCCGAGCCCAAGTACCAGGACCCGCCGTCGCTCACGGTTCCCGTCGTCACCGTCGACAAGCCGCTCACCATCACCAAGATCCAGGCCGAGTACCCCGATCCCGACGCCAAGTTCCTGCTGCCCAACCAGCCGATGCGCCTGCGCATCGACTACTTCGCCCCGCAGCGCATCACCGACATCTGCATGGCGTTCGAGTTCCGAGACCTCGACAACAACATCATCTTCGGCGACGACACCCAGACGATGGAGCAGCCGATCCACGCGTGCGACGGCGTCGGCGCGGTGTGCTTCGACCTGCCCCGCGTGCCGCTGCTCGACGGCGCCTACCTGATCTCGGTCACCGCCACCACGCGCAACGGCGGCGAGGTCTACGACCGACGGGACCTGCAGGACCGCTTCGAGGTCATGCAACCGGGCCGCCAGCGGGGCATGGTGGCGCTGGAGCCCAAGGTGGTGCACTTCTTCCACGAGCCGTCCGCCGACGACGCGAACGCCGACGCGGCCCCGGCCGATCCCGGCGTCGCCGCTCCCGGCTGAGCGTCGGCGGCCGCGCCGCGGTGTCCTCCCCCTCGGGGACCCCGTCCTTCACCTACCGACCGGGCCTGACCCACCTGCGGGCCCTGTCCGTGGTGCTCGTGCTGCTGTTCCACGCGGGCGTGGTGCGGTCGGGCTACATCGGCGTCGACGTCTTCTTCGTGCTGTCGGGCTTCCTCATCTCCAACATCCTGTGGGAGAAGCTGTCGGGCACCGAGCCCACCCACCGGGTCCTCGGCAGCTTCTACGCCCGCCGCTGCCTGCGGATCCTGCCCCTGTCGCTGCTGGTGCTGGCCGTCACGGCCATCGCCTCCCACTTCTTCTTCGAGACGCTGATCGACAACTGGGCCAGCGCCGGGCGGGCCGCGCTGGTGTGGGCGGAGAACTGGTTCCTCATCCACGAGTCAAACGACTACTTCGCCCCGCAGGGCACCAACCCGTTCCAGCAGTACTGGTCGCTGGGCGTGGAGGAGCAGTTCTACGTGGTGCTGCCCATCCTGATGATCGCGGTGCTGTTCGTGCTGCGGGGCTGGAACCGTCAGGCCCGGCTGGTCGGGCTGGCGGTCGTGTCGGCCGCCGGGATCGTCCTGTCGCTGGCCAGCACCCACCTGTTCGGGCTGTCGGAGACGGCGGCCTACTACTCGTCGCTCACCCGCTCGTACCAGCTGCTCGCCGGTGTGCTGGTGATGGCGGTCGTGCGGATCTGGCACCTCCGGGACGACCGGCGCTGGATGGCCGGCCTCGGGGTGGCGGGCCTGGTCGTGGTGGGCGGCTTCCTCGAGCTGTCGACCACCACCAGCGGGCTGCTCGCCACCGGGTTCGCCATGGTGTGCGTGCTCTCGTCGCAGGCCGTGCTGGTGGACAGCCGGTGGCTGGAGCGCCTCGGGCTCTGGTCCTACGGCATGTACCTGTGGCACTTCCCCATCAGCGCCTACCTCACCAACGAGGTGCGGGACGTGCCGCCCTGGACGGTGTTCGCCGGGACCTTCGTGGCCGCCACCGCGCTGGCCGCGTTCACGTTCCGCTTCTTCGAGAACCCGGTCCGGCACCTGCAGCTGCCCGACGCGGCCACGTTCGCCGGGACCGGCGTGACCATCGCCGGCCTGTGGGTGGTGCTGGGCCTGCTGGCCACGCCCCCGCCGCCCACCGTGTACGCCCAGGACACCGCGGACCCGGCGGCCGCCACCTCCACCACGCTGGCCGAGGCCCGGGTGGCCACCGGAGACATCGAGCGGGTCGAGGGCTGGATGCCCCTGGCCGACACCTCGGTGGTGTCCTGCGGCCTGGCCGACACCACCGCCTCCTGCACCGACCTGCAGGGCAGCCCGAAGGTGATGCTGATCGGCGACTCCTTCGCCACGCGGATCTACCACGGGCTGCGCCCGCTGGCCGAGGAGCACGGTTGGGGCCTGTCCGCCTACGTGCGCCCCGGCTGCCCCTGGATGGACGACGTGTACAACGACATCGCCAACCAGATCTCCAAGGAGTGCAAGCGCGACAAGCACCTCCAGGACGAGGTCATCGCCAACGTCCGGCCCGACGTGATCGTGGTCCACAGCTACCCGTACCGGACGGCCAACAAGAAGCTGACCCGGATCTCCACCGGCGAGCGGATGAGCCAGGACGAGGTGGCCCGGGCCGCCGACGCCACCATCGACCGGTGGGAGGAGGCGGGCGCCACCGTGGTCTACGTGGAACCGACCCCGTTCGCCGCCGACGGCACCAACGTCGACGACTGCCTGAAGGTGTCCACCTGGGCGGACCAGTGCGACTACGAGCCGGTCGCCGTCGACTCGCCGATCGACCGGGCCATGCGCCAGCGGGCGGCCGACGATCCCGACGTGTGGTTCACCTCGATCAACGACCAGCTCTGCACCGACGACCGCTGCTCGGCGGCGCTGGGCGCCCTTGGCGTGATGAGCGACGAGACCCACGTCCCCGGCGGTGTGTGGGTGCAGCTCCGAGACGTGCTGCTGCGCCCGATCGAGGAGGCGACGGGGTCGCGCTGAGGAGCGGTCAGCGGGAGGCGGCCGCGCGGCGGTAGATGGCCACGATGCCGTCGACCGTGGCGGTCCACGGGAACGCGCGGACCCGGGCCTCGCCGGCCGCCGCCAGGTCCTGGGCCAGGGCTTCGTCGCCCAAGACCTGCCCGAGGCTGTGGGCCAGCGCCTCGACATCTCCGACGGGCACGACCAGCGCGGCGTCGCCGACCACCTCGGGGATGGCCCCGGCAGCGGTGGTCACCACGGGCGTGCCCACCGCCATGGCCTCCAGCGGAACCAGGCCGAAGCCCTCGTAGCGGCTGGGGTAGGCGACCACGGTGGCGCCCCGCAGCAGCGCCAGGCGCTGGTGCTCGGGCACGGTGCCGAGGCGGATGATGCGCCGCTGGACCGATGACGCCCCGATGGCGCGCTCCAGATCGGGCGTGCCCAGGCCGTCGGCCCCGGCGATGACCAGCCGGAGGTCCGGGTCGCGGCTGGCCACCGTGGTGAACGCCTCCACCAGCGAGGGCAGGTCCTTGCGCGGGTCGATGGTGCCGATGGCCAGCAGGTAGCGGTGGCCGCCGGCCAGGAACCGCCCGGCGGCGGCGTCGCTGGTGGCGTCGGCCCGCCCGGGCCGGTCGATCCCGTTGGGGACGGCGACCACCCGGTCGGCAGCGACCGGGAAGGCATCGCGGACCTCGTCGGCCACGAACTCGCTGACCGTGTGGATCCACGCCCCGCGCCGGATGGCCCGGCGGACGAGATCAGGCCACTCCAGCACGTCGGGGGTGCACATCTCCGGGTGGTGCAGGGCGGTGAGGTCGTGGATGGTGACCACCTCGGCCGCCCCGCCGCCCGGAGGCACCACGAAGTTCGGGCCGTGGACCACGTCGAGCCGGCCGACCAGGTGCCGGGCGCTGGGCACGTCGAACTGCGACCACGCCGCCCGGGCGATGCGGGCCGGCATCGGCCGGGTGTGCAGCCGGGCCCCGGCGGGGGCGGCCGCGG
>CALANQ010000459.1 GCA_937926025.1 uncultured Acidimicrobiales bacterium | reverse complement strand
GCTCGCCTGCTGCCGACCACCGCCGCCACCACCTGGCTGGACGCCCCCTGCTCGATGGCGGCGTAGGAGATGCCCGCCAGCGCGACCGTGACCAGCACGGCACCGGCCAGGTCCAGCGGCTGGCGCTCCGGTGCCCGCGTCTCGGGCACGAACCGCAGGGCGATGGCCACCGCCACGGCGGCCAGGGGGACGTTGACGAAGAAGATGAGCCGCCAGCTGAACGCGTCGATGAGCCAGCCGCCGAGGAACGGGCCGAGGGAGCTGGTGACCCCGGCCATGCCGGACCAGGCGCCGATGGCCCGGGCCCGGTCGTCGGGGTGGAAGGTGGCGGCCAGGATCGACAGGCTGCCCGGCACCAGCAGCGCACCTCCGATCCCCTGCACGGCCCGCGCCGCCACCAGGGCACCGGTGGACGGGGCCAGCCCGCACAGCACCGACGCCGCGGTGAAGACCACCAGCCCGATCACGAACACCCGGCGCCGACCGAACTGGTCGCCCAGGGATCCGCCCAGCAGCAGCAGGGCCGACAGCGTGACCAGGTACGAGTTCACCGTCCACTGCATGCCGCCCAGCGAGGTGCCCAGGTCCTCGCCGATGGCGGGCAGCGCCACGTTGACGACGGTGCCGTCGAGGAACACGATCCCGGACCCGAGCACGACCGCGGCGATCGTCCCCCAGGCACGAGGCGTGCCGTACCGGAGTTCGGGCCCGTCCACCCGCGGGAGGGTACCCAGGCCGGACGGCACACCCTCGGGTGATCGCTCCCTCACCCGCTCGGGCGGCGAACGGGCCGGAAGCACCATCAAGCTCGGGCGGGGCCCGCCGACGGGAACGGCATGGATCGCCGACCGGGCTCCGACCTCGCGACGCCCCTGGCCCGCTGGCGCCAGCTGTGGCCGTTCATGGGTGCGTACGCGGTGGGCTTCGCCCTCGCCTGGTTGCCGTCGGAGGGTCCCGAGCCCCCCTGGTACATGGCCGGCGCCGGCCTGCTCATCGTGGCGATCGCCGTGTCGATCCTGCTGGGCGGGTGGTCGCACGTCCCGGAGATCCTCACCCTGGTCCCGGTCGTCGGGCTGTGCCTGGCGGTGGACCTGATGCGAGCCGCCAGCGGCAACGGCAGCACCGCCGGCTACGGGTCGCTGCTGCTGGTCCCGGTGGTCTGGCAGGCGCTGCGCCGCCAGCAGCGGGAGCTCACGCTGACCATCGTCCTGGTGTCGATCACCAACGTGATCGCCGTGGTGTTCCTGTCGTCGCCGGTCCCCGCCGCCGCCCAGTGGCGCTCGATCATCCTGTTCACGCTGGTGGCGGCCACCATCGGCCAGACCGTCCACAAGCTGGTCCGCGGCCGCGAGGAGCTCCTCGCCGAGATCACCCGGCTCGCCCGAACCGACCCGCTGACCGGGCTGGCCAACCGCCGCACCTGGGACGAGCGGTTCCCCGAGGAGGTCGAGCGGGCGACGCGCCGGGGCCTCCCCCTCGCGGTGGCGCTGATCGACCTCGACCGGTTCAAGGCGTACAACGACGAGTTCGGCCACCAGGCGGGCGACGAACTGCTCAGCCGGGCCGCATCGGTGTGGTCCGCCGACCTCCGCACCGGCGACCTGCTGGCGCGGTGGGGCGGCGAGGAGTTCGCGCTGCTCATGCCGGGCGCGGACGAGGACGAGGCGGCCCGCATCCTGGACCGCCTCCAGGCGGCCACGCCGTTCGGCCAGTCGTTCTCGGCCGGGGTCATCGTCGAGCGCTTCCGCGCCGGGTTCGACGTCGACCTCGACGCGGTGACCCGGGCGGCCGACGGGGCCATGTACGAGGCGAAGGCCGCCGGCCGGGCCCGCACCTGCTTCGCCCCCACCCGGCCCGACCCGGAGGGGTTGATCGTCCTCGACGATCCTGCGAACGTCGCGACGTGAGCGAGATCGCCGACCGCTACCGCCGCATCGCTGCCCGGTTCACCGAACGGGTCGAAGGCGTCCCCGACGGTCGCTGGGACGACCCGGCGCCGCCCGAGGGCTGGGCGGCCCGTGACGTCGTCGGCCACCTGGCCACCTGGCTGCCGGACTACTTCTACGGCCGGTGGGACCTGGACGCTCCGCTGCCGCCCGATGCCGCGGTCGACCCGGTGGGCGCGTGGCGGTCGCTCGACGCCGTGCTGCAGGCGGCGCTCGACGACCCCGAGGTGGCCGGCCGCCGGCGCAGCACCCACATGGGCGAGCACTCGTTCGAGGACCAGATCGACATGATCTGCACCCCGGACGTGCTGGCCCACACCTGGGACCTGGCGCGGGCCACCGGTCAGGACGAGGCCCTCGACCCGGTCGAGGTCCACCGCTTCGTCTCGTCGATGGAGCCCCTCGACGAGCTGCTCCGGACCAGCGGCCACTACGGCCCTCGGGTGCCCGTGCCCGACGACGCCGACGAGCAGACCCGGATGATCGCCTTCCTCGGCCGCCAGCCCTGACGCAGGCGACGCCCGTCAGGGCGTCATCGGCCCGACGGTGATCTCGAAGCACTCGTTCAGGAACCGCACCAGGGGCGGGGTCATCACCGTGTCACCGGCCGCACCGATGCGGGTGTTGACCTCCTCGTGGCTGAGGCCGGCCGCATCGATGGTGATGGCGCGGGCGCCGTTGGCCGCCACCCGGTCCAGGTAGGCGCGCTCGATGGCCCGCCGCCCGGCCGTGCCCCGGATGACGCTGATGGTGTCCGGCACCCGGTGGTCGTCGTCGATGAAGCGGGTGGCCGACGTGGCGTCCAGGTAGTCGGGTTCGTTCCCGAGGGCGCTCTTCCACTGGGCCGACTCGCCGTCGCCGACGCTGGCCACCTTGTCGAAGCCCTCGGTGTCGAGCGGACCGACGCAGTCGAGGTCGGCCATGGTCAGCCCGTGGGCGGCCAGGTAGGTGGGCTGGTCGGCGACGTTGGCCACGATGTCGGCGCCGGCGGAGTGGCCCAGCAGCGCCAGCCGGTCCGGGTCGCCGCCGTAGCGGGCGATGGAGCGGTGCACCCACGCGACGGCGGCGGCGACGTCCTCGTAGTGGTCGGGGAACTGCGCCGACATGGCCGAGCCCGGCACCGTGAGGCGGTAGTTGATCGACACGAAGATCCAGCCCTCGGCGTTGAACCGCGCCACCTTGTCGCGCACCTGGTTGGCCTTGTCGCCCACGTGGTAGCCGCCGCCGTGCACCCACAGCACCACGGGCGCTCGGCAGGCGCTGGCCGGTGCGTGCACGTCGAGGCTCAGCGAGTTGGCGGCGACCCCGGGGATCGTCCGGTACGCGACGGTGGTGGGCAGGCCGGCGGTGCGGCACGACGACGCGGCCGTGGTGGAGGACGGGCCGCCCCCGGTCCCCGGGTCGCACGCGGTGGCCGTGCTGGCGACCAGCGCTGCGCCGGCGGTGGCGAGCAGCAGGCGTCGGAGGAGCGGGCGCACGGCGCCATCGTGGCCCACGCCTGTGAGCGATGTGTGAGGAGCTTTCCTACCGGGTGGCGCCGGCCCGGGCCGTGCTGCGCGTGGGTGCTCCCAGCAGCGGCGACTTCGCCGCCTTGGCCTGGTAGAGCTGCGCGTCGGCCCGCTCCAGGGTGTCGATGAGCGCTTCGTTCGCCCGCCGGTGGGCCGCACCCACCGACAGGGCGGCGCCGTGCGTGGCCAGCATCGGCCCCACGCTGCGCTGGATCTCCCGCTCCACCGCCCGAGCGGCGTGGGGGGCGGCGTGCACCCCGTGGAGGATCACCGCGAACTCGTCGCCGCCGATCCGGAACACGGCGTCGAACTCCAGCACCTGGAGCAGCTCCTCGGTGGTCGACCGCAGCACCTGGTCGCCCAGGAGGTGCCCACCCGTGTCGTTCACCTGCTTGAAGTTGTCGATGTCCAGGACGAGGACGGCCACCTGCTCCAGCGCGCCGAGGTCCCGGAGGCGCTCGTGGAACGACGAGTGGTTCCCGATGCCGGTCAGCGAGTCGCGCCGGGCCTGGCGCCGGAGCTCCTCCACGGTGGTGGCCGTCTCGAGGCAGCTGCCGGCCAGCACCGCCAGCAGCTCGAGGGGCTCGACCTGCTCGGGGCCGAGCTGCACGGGATCCGAATCGGTGAGCAGGAGGAGGCCGGTGCGGCGGCCCCGGGCGGTGATGGGCAGCGCCACCAACGACCGGGCGCCCACGTCGCGCAGGGTGGCGCTGGCGGTCACGGTCCGGCCGGTCGCCTCGCCGGCGGTGTAGCAGGAGGTCAGCGGCTCGAGGACCTCCGAGAGGTGCGTGAGCTCGGCGGCCGTCATGGCGTCGAGCGCCTCGTGCAGCGGGCCGTCGGAGTGGCGTCGCTGGCCGTCGGACCACTCCGCCTCCAGCACCAGCATCGACGAGCCCATGCCGCTCAGCTCCTGCGCGGCCTGGAGCACGGCGTCGATCGTGCGGCCCGAGTCCTCGACCGCGGCCAGCTTGGCTGCCGTCCGGGCCAGGCGCCGCAGCGGCACCCGCGACAGCTCGGGCTGGAGGTCGCCCAGCCGGTCGCCCAGCAGCTCGGCGCAGGCCCGCACCTCGGCGCGGACCGCCTCGCTCAACGGGACGAGCGACTCCACGTTCAGCGCGCCCTGGGTGGCGCCGTCGGTGGTGAGCGGCACGCAGAACTCCGAGACCACACCGGGGATCGCCTCCAGGTAGTCCGGGGCGGCGCTGATGTCGTCGAGGTACTGCTCCTCGCCGGTCCGGTAGGTGAGGCCGGTGATGCCCGCGGTGGGCACCATGCCGTCGAGCACCTGCCACAGGCCGCGCTGGGCCTGGCACCGCAGGCGGCCGCCCACCTCCAGGTACACCGACGGCATCAGCCCGCCCTGCCGGAACAGGTGGGCGGCGACCGCCTCGCAGGCGCCCGCAGCCCGGCGATGTCGTTGATCTCCTCGCGCTCGGTCAGCTCCAGGACCAGGCGGTGGGGGAGCTTGTCGCGCAGGTGCACCGAGTCGGGCTGGGCGAGCAGCGCCGGGCTGACGTTGACGAACAGCAGGGCGTCATCGGGCGGTGCCCCGTGCTTGGCGACGGCCCGCAGGCAGGCCCGCTCCAGCTCCACCCGCCGGTCCAGCTGGGACGCCAGCGCGAACCAGTCGGACGGCTGGGTCTTCTCGTGCTTCACCGACCGGCACAGCGCCTCGTAGCCGATGACCTCGCCGTCCGCGATCCGCACGATCGGTTGGAACACGGCGCGCAGGCCCGTGGGCGCGACGAGGCGATCGATGAGGGCATCCGCCTCCGCATCCCTCCTGATCGGGCGTCGCCGCCGCGTGCGATCCATACCGATGGGACTTCGGCCGCGATCGGAGCCTGGTGAGGCGTCCGAAGGTGAACATCTGCTGTGGTGAACCTGACAGCGGCCGGGTCAGGGCTCCTTCGCGAGGAGGCGGACCACCTTGGCGCCCTCGTCGTGATCGAGCGTTCCGACCTCGCCGAACCCGCGCTGGGCGTGGAACGCCAGCGACGGCTCGTTGATGGGACGGAGGTTCACCTCGAGCAGCAGCGGCACGCCGCGCTCGGCCGCCGCACCCTCGACCTCGTCGTAGATGGCGGTGCCGACGCCCTGGCGCCGGGCCCGCTCGTCGATGGCCACCCGGTCCAGGTAGAGGAAGTCGTCGTAGCGCTCGGTGAACCACGCGTAGTTCCGGCTCGGGTAGTCGAGCCCGGGCGCGAGCACCAGCACGAACCCGACCAGGTCGCCGTCCACCTCGGCGCCGAGGGCGAGGGTGGCATCGTCGAGGAACCACCGCAGCTCCTCCTCGTCCATCGGGGCGAGGTGGTGGACGTTGGTCTCGTTGATGTCCAGGACCGTGGCGAGGTCGTCGACGGTCAGGGGGCGGAGCGAGGTGGCCATCGGGTCACTGTCGCGGGCGCGGGTCCGCGGCGCAACGACCTCGACGAGGACCTCGCTGACGACCTCGACGAGGACGGCTGGCCCGTCGCCGGCCCGTCGCCGACACCGGCGGGCGGGCTCGGGTACCGTCCGCGCATGACCGATGTGCCCGCACCCGATCCCGCCGACTCCGTCTCGCTCCGGATCGAAGCAACGCCCGAGGCGCTGTACGACCTCGTGAGCGACCCGGCCAACATGGGTCGGCTCAGCCCGGAGTGCACCGGCGGCCACTGGCTCGACGGTGCCACCGGGCCGGTGGTGGGCGCCCGCTTCAAGGGGACGAACAAGCGGGGCTTCGTCCGCTGGTCCACGAAGAGCACCGTCGTCGCCGCCGAGCGCGGCCAGGAGTTCGCCTTCGAGGTCGGCGACAGCGGCACCCGGTGGCGCTACCAGTTCCAGCCCGACGGCAGCGGCACGGTGGTCACCGAGTCCCGCGCCGCCTCCAAGCCGTACCCCTTCATCGCCAAGGCGTTCACCACCGTCCTGCTCGGCGGGGTGGAGGGCCACACCAAGGAGCTGCGCGAGGGGATGGCCGCCACCCTCCAGCGCCTCAAGGACCTCGCCGAATCGCCCACCTGATCTCGCAGCGGGTCCTGAACGGTTGCTCCGCAACCATCGGTGACCCCACGGGTCACCGGCGTGTCCGCGCCGGAGCACAGGCCAACTTCTCGCACCGTGGGTGCAAAGACACGTAGCCTGGTGCGACAGGGCGCCGAGCGAGGGGAAGCGACGTGACCGGAGCACTCGTCGATCAGGGGACCGACGCACCACCACCACCACCGGGTCCGGCCCCGGCGGAACCGCACCTGGGCTGGGCCGTCGCCGGTCTGTCCGCCGGCGCGGGCGTCATCCACATCGCCATGACCCCGATCCACGCCGGGTCGGCCTGGCAGGAGGCGCTCGGCTTCGCGGTCGCCGGGTGGTTCCAGCTGGTCACCGCCGCCGTCATCCTGGCCGACCGGGGCGGCAAGCGCTTCTACCACCTGGTCGCAGCGGCCAACGTGGTGTTCCTCGGCGCCTGGGTGTACAGCCGGACCGTCGGCCTCCCGTTCGGCGAGACCCCGAACGTGGCCGAGCCCGTCGGCGCGATCGATGCCGTGTGCGCCGCGCTCGAGGTCGGGGTGGTCCTGCTCGCCCTGCGCCTGGCGCTGGCGCCCGAGCGGCGATCGGTCGGCCGTCTGGCCCCGGCGCTCTGCGCGGTGGCCGCGCTGGGCCTGGCCACGGTGGTCATCACCTCGCCCGACGCGGCCGACCACGGCCACGGCAACGTCCCCGCCGCGCCCACGGGCCTCGACGCGCTCCGCATCGAGGTGGACCGGGACCGCTGCGACAAGGACGTCAACATCCCGGCGTACTGGAAGGAGGCCAAGTACCTCGGCGTCGACACCCGATGGGGTGACAACCCGCCGGCGGTCGCGGGCGCAGCCCCCACCTCGGCCGACGGCCATGCGCACGGCGGGTCCACCGCCGCCACCGGGAGCAGCACCACCACCACCGACCCCGATCCGTACGAGGGACGGGGTTCGCCCGGCCTGGACAAGCTGGTCTCCGACACCGGCCAGGCGGCCCTCAGCGAGGGGGCGGCGGCGGTGCTGATCACCTCGCTCAGCGCCGCCAGCCAGCAGGACTACGACGCGTGGCTCTGGTGGCTGCGAGGGTCGGGCTCGCTCAGCCACGAGCACTCGTCCACGTCCGCGGCCGGCGACGGCAGCGGCCACGGCGGCCACGTCGGCCCGCAGCCGTGGGTCGCCATGACCGATCAGAAGCTGTGCGACCGGGTCGAGGAGGAGCTGGCCCTCGCTCGGAAGACGGCGATGAGCTACCCGACCGCCGCCGACGCGCAGAAGGCCGGGTACCGCTTGGTCACCGGCTACGTCCCCGGCATCGCCGCCCACTGGATCAAGGGCAGCCTGATCGACGAGACCTTCGAGATCGACAAGCCGGAGATGATCCTCTACGACGGCAACGGCCTCGACGCCCACGTCGTGGGCCTGAGCTACTACCAGTGGCACGTCGGCGACAACAAGCCGACCCAGGGCTTCACGGGCGACAACGACCACGCCCACCGGCACATCGGCCTGTGCTCCGCCAAGGACAGCGGCGCCATCATCGGCGACAGCCAGACCAGCGCCGAGGACTGCGAGGCGCGGGGCGGCACCAAGAGCGACGGGTCGAAGGGCTGGATGAGCCACGCCTGGGTGGTGGAGGGCTGCGAGAGCCCGTGGGGCGTGTTCAGCGCGGCCAGCCCCGTCCTGGACTGGGACCTCGGCCAATCGTCGGGCAAGGACGGCGGCCACTGCGCCGGCTCCGGCGTCCGGGACCGCTACGACATGGATCCGCCCCCGAAGGCCGACGACGGTGCGCCCACCGGCGAGGCCACCAAGACCACCGGCAGCAGCCCCGGCAACTGATCGGAGCCGTTCGGGATCGGCGAGGTCATCGAGGTCGACACGACCCGGCCGGTGGATGTGGCCGCGGTGGCGAGGGCGGTGCGGGTCAGCGCGTCCCGAAGGTGAGGTCGGTCGTCTGGCGGTGGTGCTCGCCGTGGCGGAGGACCACGGACCCCAGGTCCGGTCGGTTCGGCTCGTCCGGGTAGGCCTGGCACTCCAGGCAGATCGCGGCCTGGCGGGCGAACGGCGGTCCCAGGCGGTTGCCCGTGTAGACCACCACGGCCCGCTGGTCGGTGGACACGGTGAGGGTGCGGCCCGAGGGCGGGTGGTGGAGCTCGGCGGCGAAGCCGAGCCCGTCGAACGCCGCCCGCTCCACGTCGTCGCCGGGATGCACCTCGAAGGCGTGGTCGATGCCGTCGTCGAGCTCCCCGAGCACGCGGCCGAGCCGCTGCGGCCGGCGGAGGTCGAACGGGGTGCCGGCGACGTCGGCCAGCGGCCCGCGGGGCAGGGTGGCGGCGTCGACGGGCAGGTACCGCTCGCCGGGCAGGCGGAGCTCGTGGTCGCCGATGGATCCCGTCACCGTCGCCGCTTCGGGTCCGCCGAGGTTCCAGTACGCGTGGTTGGTGAGGTTGACCACCGTGGTCGCGTCGGTGGTGGCTTCGTGGACGATGCGCAGCACGTGGCCGTGGAGCTCGTAGGTGGTGCGCACCTCGAGCGTGCCGGGGAAGCCCTGGTCGCCGTCGGCCGACGTGAGGGCGAGGGTCACCCGTCCGCCATCGTCGTTCGCGGCCACGTCGACCACGTCCCACGAGCGGCGGTCGAACCCGTCGTGGCCGCCGTGCAGCTGGTTGGAGCCCTCGTTCGCCGCGACCCGGATCAGGTCGCCGTCGAGCGGGAAGCACGCGCCGCCGATGCGTCCGGCGACGCGTCCGCAGGTGGCGCCCAGGTACGGGTTGCGGGCACGGTCCTCCATGGCCTCGAGCGTCGGCAGGTGGAGGGTGACCGACACCCGGTCGCCGGTGCGGTCCGGGGCCTCCACGTTCCAGAGCGCCGCCCCGTAGGTCAGGATCGACGCCGCCACCGCGGAGCTCTCGAGGCGGATCAGCTCCACCCCGCGCCGGCCCGTGACCGAGGGTCCCTCGAGGGTCCCGAACGGGACGACCACCGGTGCCGCAGCCATCAGCCGACCGTACTGGTCCGCCCCGGGGCGTGCTGGGGAGCCGTCCCGCGGAGAAGTTGTGATCGACTGTCCTCCTCGCCGGATCCTGTTCGTCTCCTCGGTGACGACCGGCCACCGGGCCGGCGCAGCTGAAAGGAACCCGCCATGCCCCTCTACGCCGCCATCATCTACGGCGCCGACGTCGACTACACCGAGCCGCAGTACGCCCAGACCACCACGGACTACATGGCGTTCGGCGAGGCGGCGGCCGCGGTCATCCGCGGCGGCGCCGGCCTGTACCCCACCAGCACCGCCACCACCGTGAAGGTCACGGGCGGCAAGGGCGGCGACGTCGTCACCAGCGACGGCCCCTACGCCGAGACCAAGGACGCTCTCACGGGCTTCTACCTGTTCGAGTGCGCCGACCTCGACGAGGCCGTCCGGTGGGCTGCGCAGATCCCCGGTGCCTGGGACGGGTCCGTCGAGGTGCGGCCCGTCCTGCCGTTCGGGTGACCGCCGAGCCGGCGGTGCCGGACGCCGCCGGCTCGCTCGACCGGCTGGTGCGCACCGAGGGCCGGGCCGTCCTGGCCACCCTGGTGCGCACCACCGGGCGGTTCGACCTGGCCGAGGACGCCGTGCAGGAGGCGGTGCTCCGCGCCCTGGAGACCTGGCCGCGCGACGGCATCCCGGACCACCCGCGGGCGTGGCTCACCACCGTGGCCCGCAACCGGGCGGTGGACCTGGTCCGGCGCGAGGCGCGGCGGGACCACAAGGAGGAGGAGGCGGTGCGGTTGCTCGACGACCCCGATCCGCAGCCCGAGCAGGACCTGCTCCGCCTCGTGTTCACGTGCTGCCACCCGACGCTGTCGGTGGAGGCGCAGGTGGCGCTGAGCCTGCGCACCCTGTGCGGCCTCTCGACGGCGGAGGTGGCGGCGGCCCTGCTGGTGCCGGAGGCGACGATGGCCAAGCGCCTGACCCGGGCCCGCCAGAAGATCGCGGTGGCCAGGATCCCCTACCGGGTCCCCGACGACCACGAGCTGCCGGACCGCCTCGCCGGCGTGGCCGCCACCGTGTACCTCGTCTTCAACCCCGGCGACGGCGAGCCGCCGCCCGTCCCGACGGTCGCGTCGCCCCGGCCCGGTGACGCCTCGGGCGAGGCGAGCGAGCTGGCCCGGACGCTCCACGCGCTGGTGCCCGACGAGCCGGCGGCCATCGGCCTGCTGGCGCTGGTGCTGCTCCAGCAGGCCCGCCGGCCGGGCCGCTTCGATGCCGACGGGGTGGCGGTGCCGCTGCGCGACCAGGACCGGTCCAGGTGGGACCGGGACCTGATCGCCGAGGGCGTGGTGCTGGTGGGGGAGGGACTGCGGCGCACGCCGGAGCGGGCGGACCCGTACGTCGTGCAGGCCGCCATCGCCGCCTGCCACGCGCTGGCGCCCACCGCCGAGGCCACGGAGTGGGATGCCGTCGTGTCCTGGTACGACGTGCTGCTCGACGTCCACGACACCCCGGTGGTCCGCCTGAACCGGGCCGCGGCCCTGGCCGAGCGCGACGGGCCCGAGGCCGGGCTGGCGGCGATCGAGGCGGTCGACGGGCTCGACGGCTACCCGTTCCGGCACGCCGGCCGGGCCGAGCTGCTGGCCCGCCTGGACCGGCCCGACGAGGCTCGACAGGCGTGGGATCGGGCCCTCGCCCTGGGCCTGCCCGGCGCCCACGCCCGTTGGGTCGAGCGCCGCATCCAGGGCCTCGGCGCCTGATCCGGGGCACGCTGGAGTCCCAGCGGGATCCCCGCCCGGACTGCGGAAGTTCCCAGGATCGACCCCCACCATGGGTCCCGTCGCCGACCCCGTCGGCCCCGCCCGTCGAACCGAGGACCCACCATGAACCCCGCCAACGCCCCCACCGACCACCACCCGGACGAGGTCCACGACCACGACCGCGGCCTGGTCTTCGACGTCGGCACCCTCATGTCCCGCCGCCGCAGCCTGCAGCTCCTCGGCGGCGCCGGCCTGCTGGCGCTGGTGGGCTGCGCCTCGTCGGGCTCGGACAGCAGCGGGACCACGGCCACCACCGCGGCCGCCGCGGGCACGGCCGGCACCGCCGCGGCGACCGCGGACGGCGTCATCCCCGAGGAGACCGCCGGCCCCTACCCGGGCGACGGCTCCAACGGCCCCGACGCCCTGTCGGAGAGCGGCATCGTCCGCCAGGACATCACGGCGAGCTTCGGCGACGCGTCGGGCATCGCCGAGGGGGTCCCGCTGGCCATCCGCTTCGCCGTGAGCGACGCCTCGAGCGGTGACGCGAAGGCCGGGCTCGCCGTCTACGCGTGGCACTGCACCCGGGAGGGCGGCTACTCCCTGTACTCGCAGGGCGTGGAGGACGAGAACTTCCTCCGCGGCGTGCAGGAGACCGACGCCGACGGCGTGGCCTCGTTCACCAGCATCTTCCCCGGCGCCTACTCGGGCCGGTGGCCGCACGTGCACTTCGAGGTCTACGAGAGCGTCGACTCGGCCACCAACGGCGGCGACCCGATCGCCACCTCCCAGATCGCGCTGCCCGAGGACACCTGCAACGAGGTGTACGCCACCGAGGGCTACGAGCAGAGCGTCTCGAACATGGATCGCACCTCGTTGGAGAGCGACATGGTGTTCGCCGACAGCTGGGAGCAGGAGCTGGGCACCATCACCGGCACCGTCGACGGCGGCGACCTCACCGTCACCCTCCCCGTCGGCGTCTGACCCCCGACCTCGACCCGGGTGGGCTCAGCGGTCGGGGATGGTCCAGTCGATGGGGTCGCGCCCGGCCTCGGCCAGGGCGGTGTTGGTCCGGGAGAACGGGCGGCTCCCGAAGAACCCGTTGCGGGCCGACAGCGGCGACGGAAGATCGGAAGAGCACACGTCTGAACTCCAGTCACTTAGGCATCTCGTATGC
>CALANQ010000458.1 GCA_937926025.1 uncultured Acidimicrobiales bacterium | reverse complement strand
CGCAGACCCAAGGCGACCACCACCGCCGTGCCGACATCGACGAACGCCCGCTTGCCGGCCGCCACCCCGATCACCAGCACCACGGCACCGGCCACGAGGCCGCTGAGGGGCCGGACGGACCCGGGGTCGGCGAAGGCCAGCCAGGTGGTGGGAGCCAGAGCCACCACCAGCGCCGGCCCGAAGGTGACCCACGAGGACGGCGCGGACCCCGCCTGCCGCTGGCGCCGGTCCACCACCAGCCCGACGGCGAGCAGGACCGCCGCCAGGGGCAGCGTGTAGGCCTCCACCAGCGAGACCTCCGCCTGGTCCAGCCGCAGCCAGGTGAAGGCGAGGAGCTCGACGGCGGCGGCCGCCGCCCAGCCGGCGCGCTGGGGCCGGGCGGCGTGGAGACCGAAGCCGATCGCACCGGCCGCCAGCCCCAGCGACACGCCTCCGGGATCACCCACGGCGAGGGTGCCGACCTGGGCGACGGCGAAGGCGACCAGCGCGGTCAGCTCGACGCCCTCCCGCATGGTGACCGCGGAGGGCGAACCGCTGCCTGTGGGATCCAGCAGGAGGGAGCCGACGACACCGAGCACCGCCGCCACGGCGGTGGCGATCCCCCACGCCGTCCCGTCGCCCGCTCCTCCGTCCCAGGCCACCAGGCCGACGAGCAGCGGCGTGGCCGCCACCACCCAGCCGACGGCGACGGCCCCGATCTCGGCCGCCTGATCCCGCCGGGCGACGATCGCCACCGCGAGCGCAGCGCAGATCGAGGTGCCGAGGACGGCGAAGGTGAGCCCCGGGGTGGCCAGCGCCCACGGGGCTGCCCAGGCCGCGGCACCCGCACCGAAAGCCAGCGCCGGGGCGAACAGGGGGTGACGGGTGCCGGCGACCACCGCCAATGCGGTCCCGGCCACCACCGCCACCAGAGCCAGGAGCACGGTCTCGGTGATCGTGAGCGGGGCGAGCAGCGGGCTCACCGCCAGGGCCGCCAGCCCCAGCACGGCGAGCGCGGTGGCTGCGACCCGGCCCGAGCCCCGTCGCACGAACGCCGCCGCGCCGACCGCCAGGGCGGCGAGCTGCAGCGCCAGGCCCAGCGACCCGTAGGCCTGGGCCTCAGCCGGCTGCAGGTGGGCGGCCACCGTGGCGCCCGACCGCTCCCAGGCCTGCGCCGACACCCGGGAGGCGGCCACCAGCACCGACGCCGTCGCGCCCAGCAGCGGGAGGACCGCCGCGCCGCCCACCAGGGCGGCGGCCAGGCTGGGCGCATCGCCCCACGCCCGGGGGAGGCGCCGTGCGGCGAACCCCACCGCGGCGGCGGTCAGGGCCACCACCCCGACCGTGGTGTCCCAGCCCAGGGCGTCGACCACAGCGAAGGCGACCGCGGCGAGACCCAGCAGCGTGCCGGCGCCCAGCGCCGGCACGCGGACGACGTCGGTCTCCGCACGGCGCCAGGCGACGAACAGCGCCAGCGCGGCAGCGGCGGCGAGGCACCCGCCGGTGGCCGGGCGGTGCGGGTCGACGGGGCCGTCGGTGAAGACGTCGGCGAGGAGCGAGTCCAGGGTCACCGCCACCGTCATCAGGGACACCACGGCGAGCGCCCAACCCGATGCCAGCCACCGCGCCCAGCGGGGGACCTCGACGAGGTCACCCACCGCCAGCACCACGAACGCCTGGGCGACCAGCGCCAGCTGCACGTCCCACGCGGTGGCGTCGGACCAGGCCAGCACGCACAGCAGCGGAACCTGGGCGAGGAGGCCGGCGGCGATCTGGGGCGAACGGATCGAGCCCGCCCGGCCCAGCACGGCGGCCAGCGCCGACACCAGCACCAGGCCGCCGGCCCAGAAGAGGCGCCCGTCAGCCGCCGGCGCCAGGCCGACCCGGAAGGCGTGGACGTCCGCGAGGGCCAAGAGGACGGACACGGCCCCGACCGCCTCGGCGGTGGCCGGCATGCGGCGCCGAGCCGCCACCTGGGAGCCCGCGCCGGCCGCAGCGGTGAGCGCCACGAGGATCAGCCCCTGGGCGCTGGCGTCGAGCTGGCTCCAGTTGACCGCGGTGAACACCACCACGGCGATGGCCACCAGAGCGGTGCCCAGCCCGAGGAGCAGGTTCTGCAGCCCCACCGACGGACGGGAGCCCTCCGGCCGCTCGGAGCTGCCACCGGACCCGGCACCAGGGTCACCGGGGGCACCGGGCCCCTCGCCACCGACGGCCCACGGCGCCGGATCAGCGGGCCAGCGGGTGGGCGCGACGGGCGGCGGGACCCACCCGGGAAGCGGCGGCGGGACCGCCTGCTCCCACCCCGGATCGGGCGGCGAGGGCAGATCGGGCCGAGGCGGTCCCGGGGGCGCGACGGGCGGCGGGGGCATCCAGCCGGGGTCGAAGGCGGCCGGTGACGGCCAGGCGGAACGGGCACGGTGATCGGTCATGGACCGATGGTCCGCCCTGATGTCCGAATTAGGGCTGGGCGATGTCCCCCAGAACTCCCTGGGGGAACCCCCACCTCACCCCGGCGTGTGCAGGAACCGGCACCCAGCACGGCCAGGTGCACACATCCCGGATCGGACGGGGGAAGCCGCGCTCGGCGACGGGCGATCAGGCCAGGTAGCGGCTCAGGGCCTCGACCACGCAGACCGGTTTGTCGCCGCCCTCGCGCTCGACGGTGATGATCATGGTGGTGTCGATGCCGGTGACCACGCCGTCGCGCTCGACGTCGTCGACCGCCACCAGCTCCACGCCGCCACGGAGGCGGGAGCCCACCGGGACCGGCGACGGGAAGCGGATCTTGCCCGTCCCCCGGTTCACGCCCGCCGATATGCCCCGCACCTCGACGATCTGCGGGAGGAACAGGTTGGTGAGCGACACCGTCAGGTAGCCGTGGGCGATGGGCCCGCCGAACGGCGACTCCGCGTTGGCCCGCTCGACATCGACGTGGATCCACTGGAAGTCCCCGGTGGCCTCGGCGAACGTGTTGATCTGCTCCTGGGTGACCGTGGTCCAGTCGCTGTACCCGAGGTGGGAGCCGGCCGCGCTGCGGACGGCGTCGATGCCTTCGAAGGTGGTCACAGCCATGTCATCGTCCTCGCTACGAACCGCATCTCACCGACTTCCACGCCGCTCAGCGGCGGCGAAGTGGGTGGGAACGCGTGGTTGGGTGGGTGATCAGGGGTGCTGGGAGCTGGCGGAGATGATCTCGCCGGTCAAGTAGCTGGAGTAGTCGCTGGCCAGGAAGACCATCACGTTGGCGATCTCCCAGGGCTCGGCGTAGCGGCCGAACGCCTCCCGCTCGGTCAACTCGGCCAGGAGCTCATCGGTGGTGACCTTGGCCAGGAACGGGTGCATCGCCAAGCTGGGGGCCACGGCGTTGATGCGGACCCCGTGCGGGGCGGCCTCGATGGCGGCGCAACGGGTGAACGCCATCACGCCGGCCTTGGCCGCGGCGTAGTGGGCCTGCTCGGCCTGGGCCCGCCAGCCCAGCACGGAGGCGTTGTTCACGATGACGCCGCTCCCCTGCTGGTACATCTGCTTCAGGACGGCCCGGGTGGCGCGGAAGGTGCCGGTGAGGGTGACGTCGAGGACGGTGGCCCACTGCTCGTCGGTCATCTCCACGATGGGGGCCGACCCACCGAGGCCGGCGTTGTTGATCATCACGTCGAGCCGGCCGAGGCGTTCCACCGCGGCGTCGACCAGACCCTGGACCTGGGTCTCGTCGGTGACGTTGCACACCTGGGTGTCGGGCCGGGTGCCGGTCTCGTCCGCAAGGCGGTCGGCGGTCTCGCCCAGCCGGCGCTCGTGGAAGTCCGAGATCATCACCGTGGCACCCTCCTCGATGGCCTTGCGGGCCACGGCGGAGCCGATGCCGGTCCCGGCGGCGGCGGTGACCACGACGGTCTTGCCGGCCAGGAGGCCGTGACCGGGGACGTACTCGGGCGGTTCTGCGGGCATCTAGCTGGGTTCCTTCGGTAGGCCGAGCGCACGCTCGCCGATGATGTTGCGCTGGATCTCGTTGGACCCGGCGTAGATGGTGTCGCTGCGGGTGAACAGGAACAGCCGCTGCAGGGCGGTGAGCTCGTAGCCCTCGCCGGGGGCGACCGAGTCGTCGCCCAGCAGGGCATCCGCACCGAGCACGTCCATGGCCAGCTCACCGAGGTCCCGGTGCCAGGTGGCCCAGTACAGCTTGGTGATCATGGCGGCCGGCGGCACCCGGGCGGCGTCGTCGGGGCCCGACAGCACCCGCAGGGTGTTCCACCGCATGATGTCGAGGCCGCTGGCGGCGGCGGCGATCCGCTGGCGGACCACCGGGTCGTCGGCCTTCCCGTTGCGCTTGGCGATGGCGATGATCTCGTCGAGCTCGTTGCGGAACGCCATCTGCTGGCCCAGCGTGGACGCACCGCGCTCGAAGGCCAGCGTGCCCATGGCCGTCCGCCAGCCGTTGTCGACGCCGCCGACGATGTCGACGCTGCGGGCCAGCGCGTTGTCGAAGAACACCTCGTTGAACTCGCTGGTGCCCGTGACCTGGCGGATCGGCCGGATCTCGACGCCGTCCTGGCGCAGCGGCATCAGGAAGTAGGTGATGCCCTTGTGCTTGGGCTGGGCGTCGCGGTCGGTGCGGGCCAGCACGAAGACCCAGTCGGACCAGTGGGCCAGCGAGGTCCACACCTTCTGGCCGGTGATGCGCCAGTCGTCGCCGTCGGGCTCGGCGCGGGTCTGCACGTTGGCCAGGTCCGACCCGGCGTTCGGCTCGCTGTAGCCCTGCGCCCAGAGCTCCGTGCCGGCCACGATGGGCGGCAGGAAGCGCCGCTGCTGGTCGGCGTTGCCGAAGTGCATGATCGTCGGGCCGGCCAGGCCCTCGCCGATGTGGCCGAGGCGTCCGGGGCCGCCGGCACGGGCGTACTCCTCGAACCAGATCACCTGCTGGTGGAGGCTCAGACCCCGTCCGCCGTGCTCCTTCGGCCAGCCGACGCAGTTCCAGCCGCTGGCCCCCAGGTGCTGCTCCCAGGCCAGCCGCTCGTCGAACAGGGCGTGCTCGTCGCCGGGCCCGCCCCGGCCCTTCACGTTGGCGAAGTCGCCGTCGAGCTGCTCGGTCAGCCAGCTCCGGGCCTCGGCGCGGAAGGCCTCGTCCTCATCCGAGAAGCGCAGATCCATGGCCGCACCGTACCGCTACCTGACGATCCGTCAGAAACCGAGCGACACCTGTTCGGCCGCCGGCTCGATGGCGTGGACGAAGGCGCGGGCCGCATCCAGCCGGACCGGGTCGTAGCCCGCCCACTTCGCCCGGGGGATGGCGTCGTGGGGGACCTCGACGAAGCCCTTCCTGGCGAAGAAGGCCGCCGCCACCTCGGACACGGTGACGGCGAACACCGAGTCGAGCCCGAGGTCCCGGGCCTGGTCCAGCAGGCCGTCGATGAGCTGGCCGCCGGCACCGGCGCCGGAGAAGCGGCTCACGGTGTAGAGGCACGCGACCTCGCCGAGCCCCTGACCCCGGTAGGTGTCGGCGTCGAGGCTGACGATGCCGGCCAGGTGGCCGCTGCCCACCACCCGGGCACCGAGCCCGCCCACGGCCAGCCGAGCGACCTCGGTCCGGGTTCGGGGCCGGAGCAGCCCGTCGGCCGTGCCCTGGGCCACCAGCCGCTCGACCGC
>CALANQ010000457.1 GCA_937926025.1 uncultured Acidimicrobiales bacterium | reverse complement strand
GCCTGGCCGAGCTCCGGGAGCTGAACGAGGCCGACGGCCCCCTCTTCAAGATGACCAACGACCCCCGGATCACGCGGGTCGGCCGCTTCCTGCGGGTCACCTCGCTCGACGAGCTCCCGCAGCTCTGGAACGTGCTCCGGGGCGACATGAGCCTGGTCGGGCCCCGCCCGGCCCTGCCGCACGAGACCGAGGAGTGGGACGCCCTCCTCGCCCAGCGGCTGCGGGTCAAGCCCGGCATCACCGGCATGTGGCAGGTGAGCGGGCGGTCGGACTCGTCGTTCGAGGACTACACGCGGCTCGACCTCTACTACGTCGACAACTGGTCGCTGGCCACCGATCTCGCCATCCTGGCCAAGACGATCCCCGTCGTGGCGCTGCGCAAGGGTGCGAAGTAGGCGCTACCCGTCGACCACCACGAGGCGGTGGTCCGACAGGTTCAGCGGGTCGGGGCCAGCGTCGGCGGCGACCACGATGTCCTCGAGCCGCATGCCCCACGAGCCCGCCGTGTAGATGCCGGGCTCCACGCTGAAGGCGTGACCGGGCACCAGCGGGGTGCCGTTGCCGGCCACCACGTAGGGGTCCTCGTGCTCCTCGACGCCGATGCCGTGGCCGGTGCGGTGCATGAAGCGCGGCCCGAACCCGGCATCGGTGATGATCCGCCGGGCGACGGCGTCGACCTCCTCGCACGCGGTGCCCACCGTGGCCGCCGCCACCGCGGCCTGCTGGGCCTCGTGCAGCACCGCGTACGCCTCGGCCACCTCCGCCGACGGCTCCCCGATGGAGACGCAGCGGGTGATGTCGGAGCAGTAGCCGGTGCCGTCGGGCGCGGCCATGGTGCCGCCGAAGTCGCACAGCACGACCTCCCCCGACCGGATCACCCGGCTGCCCGGCTCGTGGTGGGGGCTGGCGGCGTTCTCCCCTGCGGCGACGATGGCGAAGTTCACCCGGTGGTGACCCTCGGCGATGAGCCGGTTGCCGAGGTCGGTGGACACCTCCGCCTCGGTGCGCCCGACCAGCGGGATCTCGCCGGCCTGCAGCTGGGCGGCCACCCGGTCCGCCGCGTGCGACGCGGCGCGCAGCGCGGCGATCTCGTCGGCGTCCTTCACCGCCCGGATGGGACCGGTGACATCGCTGGCCTTGCGCCACGACGTGGCGGGCAGCTGGGCCTGGAGGTCCACCAGGAACCGGGCCCAGGTCTTGTCGCCGATGGCCAGGGAGCCGGCCGCGCCCACCAGGGCGGCGACGATGGC
Source organism: uncultured Acidimicrobiales bacterium (assembly GCA_937926025.1). GTDB lineage: Bacteria > Actinomycetota > Acidimicrobiia > Acidimicrobiales > Iamiaceae > Aquihabitans. The sequence continues at coordinate 4,377 of CALANQ010000457.1, read as the reverse complement.
GATGGGGTCGTCGGTCTCGTCCCACGGGTGGACGGTGAACAGGTCGGGCTTCTCCACCACCCGGGGCGCCTCCAGCCTGGGCACCAGCAGCGTGGCGTCACCGTCCACCGGCACCACGAGCATCGTGAGGCGCTCCAGCGGCATCGCCTCGTAGCCGGTGAGCCACGGCAGGTCCGGCCCGACGGAGAGGAGCAGGACGTCGGTGCCCTGCTCGGCCATGGCGGCTCGGACCCGGGAGAAGCGCTCGGCAGACATGGCGTGCAGGCTACGGGTGCGGCGGCCTAGGGCAGACCGGCGTGGGGCACGTCGACCGTGGTGGTGAACAGCACGGCCTCGGTGGCCGCCACCCGGTTGTGCTCGAAGAAGTCGGGCGCCGAGCACAGCAGCAGCGTGCGGCCGTCGTCGCCACCCAGCTGGCACGCGTACACGCCGAGGTTCCCGGGCACGGTGATCTCGTCGACGATCGCTCCACCGGGCGCCACCCGCACGCACCGGTTGCCCAGGGCGTCGGCCGCCCAGATGTGGCCCTCGGCGTCGAGGGTGCAGCCGTCGGGCGAGACCTTGATGAAGGCCAGGCCCTCGGCGAAGGTGGTGGTGGGCGGCAGCTCGCCGAACTCGGCCCACACCCGGCGGTTGGAGAGCGTCCCGTCAGCGCCCAGGTCGAACGCGGTGTACCGGTTGCCCATGGTCTCGCCCACGATCAGCGTGCCGCCGTCGGGCGTGATGACGGTGCCGTTGGGGAAGTACAGGTCCTCGGCCGCCACCGTGACCGTGCCGTCGGGATCGACCCGGATCAGCGGGGCCGGGGCCGGGTCGCCGCCGCCCATCAGGTCGAACCCGAAGTTGCCGACGAACGAGTGGCCGTTGGCGTCGGTGACCAGGTCGTTGAGGTGGCCGCCGACCATGCCGTCGAGGTCGGCTAGCACCGACAGGGCGCCGTCGGCGTAGCGCAGCACCTTGTGGTCCTTCATGGAGCTGATGACCAGGGAGCCGTCGGGCAGCCAGCCCAGGCCTGACGGCTGGTGCTCCACCTCCACCACCACGGTCTCGGACCCGTCGGGGGCGATCCGCGACACCGTGTGGCGGTAGAAGTCGGACACCCACCAGGTGCCGTCTCGCCAGCGCGGCCCCTCGAAGAACTTGCCACCCTCGAACAGTGCGGTCACATCTCGTTCAGCCATGCGGCCGAACGTACCGCCGTCAGTCCGCGAGTGCTGGCAGACCGTCGAGGGAGTAGCTGTTCTTCTGGACGCGGTACTCGTCGAGGTCCTCCGGCGACTTGCGGTCGACCCACTCGTCGAGGGTGGTCCGGTGCCCGACGAGCTCCATCATCGGCACCGCGTACCCGCAGGTGGTGGTGATCTCGCGGGTGCGCAGCCGCATGATGCTCCGGGTGCCCGGGTGGTCCGGGAAGCGGGCGTACAGGTCAGCGAAGTCGGCGTCGTCGGGCAGCACCGCCTCCCCGGTGCCGAACAGCCGCACGATGTTCGGCTTGTCGCCGAAGCTGGCGAACATGATGGTGAGCCGACCGTTCTCCCGGGTGTGGGCGATGGTCTCGGCCCCGCTGCCGGTCAGGTCCTGGTAGGCCACCGTGTTGGCGTCGATCACCCGGAAGCTGTCGCCGCCCTTGGGCGACACGTTCACGTGGCCGTCGGCGCTGAGCGGCGCGGAGGCCACGAAGTAGATCGGCTGCTCCTCCATCCACGAGACGAGGTGATCGGGGATGGCGTCGAAGGTGCGGCCCATGGGGCCAGTCTGCCGTCAGCCCAGCGAGATCGGCACGACGGTTTCCACGTCGGCGGCGTCGGCGGCCTGGCGGGCGTGGTAGCTGCTGCGGGTGAGCGGGCCGGACTCCACGTGGTCGATGCCCATGGCCTCGCCGATGCGCTTGAGCTGGGCGAACTCGTCGGGCGTCACCCAGCGGGCGACCGGCAGGTGGTTGGTGGTGGGCCGGAGGTACTGGCCGATGGTGACGATGTCGACGCCGACGCCCCGCAGGTCGGCCAGGGTGGCCACCAGCTCGTCGAACGTCTCGCCCATCCCCACGATGATGCTGCTCTTGGTGGTCAGACCGGCCGCCTTGGCCCGGGCCAGCACCGACAGGCTGCGGGCGTAGCCGGCCGACGGGCGCACCGCCCGCTGCAGCCGGGCGACGGTCTCGATGTTGTGGTTCAGCACCTCGGGCCGGGCCTCGAAGATCACGTCGAGGCTGGCCGGGTCGCCCTTGCAGTCCGAGATGAGGCACTCGACCTGCACGCCGGGGGTGCGGCGGCGGATGGCGGCGATGGTGGCGGCGAACTGGCCGGCGCCGCCGTCGGCGAGGTCGTCGCGGGCGACGGTGGTGAGCACGGCGTAGCGCAGGCCCATCCGCTCCACGGCCTCGGCCACCCGCTCGGGCTCCCCGGGGTCGGGCGCTTCGGGGTGCCGGGTGTCGACCAGGCAGAACCCGCAGGCCCGGGTGCAGCGCTCGCCGTTGATCATGAACGTGGCGGTGCCGTCGCCCCAGCACTCCGAGATGTTCGGGCAGCCGGCCTCCTCGCAGACGGTGGCCAGGTCCAGCTCCCGCATGGTCTTCTTGATCTCGAGGTACTCCGGCCCGAACCGGGCCTTGGCCCGCATCCACTCCGGCTTGCGCTCGCCGATGGCCAGGCCCTGCGGCACCCCGGCCTCCGCCAACCGGCCCAGGAGGCGCACGGAGGTGCCCTCCCCAACGGCCTGCTGGTCCACGCCGACGGGCTCCCGGCCGCGGGTGGGCCCGGCCACCTTGCCGGCCAGCTCTCCGGGGCCGGCGCCGAGCGAGAACGGCGCGAGGTCGCTGTCGCGGTGGCGCCACACGACGTCGTGGCGATCGGTGCCACCAGCACCCCAGCGCTGGGCGGCCCGGGCGACCACGGCGTCGACGACCTCGGCCATCGACGCGTCGATGCCCTCGGCCCGCAGCGACGTGACCGCCTTGTCGGGGATGCCGCACGGGACGATGTGGGTGAACATCGCCATGTCCGGGTCGACGTTCAGCCCGAAGCCGTGGAGGCTCCGCCCGCGGTCGACGCGGATCCCGATGGCGCAGATCTTGCGGGGGTCGTCGGTGCCGACACCGACCCACACGCCCGGGTACCCCGGCAGACGGTCGGCGGGCAGGCCGAGATCTCCCAGGGTGTCGATGATGAGCTGCTCCACCGCGGCCACGTACGCCTTGGTGTCCGGCTTGGTCCCGCCGCCCTTCCCGGGCAGGTGCAGGATCGGGTAGCCCACCAGGTGGCCGGGGCCGTGGTAGGTGACGTCGCCGCCACGGTCGCTCTGGACCAGCTCGGCGCCCACCGATGCCGGGTCCCGCAGCACGTGCTCCCGGTCGGCGTTGACGCCGAGCGTGTACGTGTGGGGGTGCTCCATCAGGAGCAGGTGGTCGTCGGGCGAGGATCGGTGCAGCCCGTGCTGGAGGGCCAGCGCGTCCCGGTACCGGACGCGGCCCAGCCACCGGACGTGGAGCGGACGGCCGCCCGGCACGTCGGTGACGGCCACGGCCTAGAGCTCGGTCTCCCAGTCCCGGGTCTCCAGGATCTCCTTGATCTTGGCCAGGAACTGGGCGGCGTAGGCACCGTCGAACGCACGGTGGTCCCAGCCGAGGGTGAGGTTGCCCACCGAGTGGATGGCGATGCTCTCCGCGCCGCTGGCGTCGGTGACCACCACCGGGCGGCGGGCCACGCCGTCGGTGGAGAGGATCATCACCTGGGGCTGGTTGATGATGGGCAGCAGGAAGGCGCTGCCGGTGCTGCCCACGTTGGTGATGGTGACGGTGCCGCCCGTGATGTCGTCGGCGGACAGCTTGCGGTTCTTGGCCCGGGCGGCCAGGTCGGCCACGTCGCGGGCGAGAGCCCGGAGGCGGCGGTCCTGGGCGTCCTGCACGACCGGCACGATGAGGCCTTCGTGATCCAGGTCCACCGCGATGCCGAGGTTGACGCTGCCGTGGACGACCAGCTCGCTCTCCTCGCCCATGGAGGCGTTGACGTGCGGGAAGTCGGCCAGCGCGTCGACCAGGGCCCGGGCGACGAACGGCAGGTACGTGAGCGACACGCCCTCCTCCGCCTTGAAGGCGGCCTTGTGGGCGGTGCGCACCCGGTCGATGGACTCGTAGTCGACCTCGGTGCTGACGTACACGTGGGCCGACACCTCGAGGGAGCGGACCATGTGGTCGGCGGTGATCTTGCGGATCTTGTTGAGCGGGACGGTGGTGTCGACGCCCGTGGGGGCCGGGGCCCGGGTGGGCAGCGGCGCGGCCGGAGCGGCAGGCGCAGCAGCAGCCGGGGCAGCGGGGGCGGCCGGCGCCGGAGCGGGAGCGGCCGGAGCGGCGCCGCCGTGCTTGCGGATGTGCTCCTCGGC
>CALANQ010000456.1 GCA_937926025.1 uncultured Acidimicrobiales bacterium | reverse complement strand
GGTGGCGGCCCCGCCAGCGCAGGCGGCGGAGCCCACTCCGGTGGCGGCGGCGGTGCCGGCGGGCAGATGCGCATCCGTGCCCGCTCCGTGTCGGCGCCGTTGACGCTCTCGGCCGACGGAGGTCGGGGAGGGCTGCCGACGGCGAACAACTACCACGGTGGGGTCTCCGGCGGCGGTGGCGGAGCGGGCGGGATCTGGCTCGAGCTGGGGTCGGCGACGGATTCCTGCCTGGGTGACCCTCGCGCCGCGAACGTGTCGTTCGAGCTCCGCGGCGGGCAGTCGGGTGACTCGATCCGGAACACCAAGAACGATCTCCTCACCGCACGCGGCGGCAACGGTGGCACGGGCCTCGGGTGCATCAGCGCGCTGACCGAGCCCACCTACGCCGTGGGTGACTACGTCTGGCTCGACAGCGACCGCGACGGTGTCCAGGACGCCGGAGAGCCGCCGGTGGGCGGTATCCGGGTGGAACTGCTGGGGGCCGACGGGAGCGTCGTGGCGACCACCGCCACTGATCCGACCGGGCGCTACGTCTTCGACGACCTGGCGGCCGGCACCTACTCCGTGCGCTTCAGCAACCTTCCTTCGGGTCACACCTTCACGGCCCAGGGCTCGGGTTCGGACCGCGCGCTCGACTCGAACCCCGATGGGGGAGGGGTGACGCCGACCTTCGAACTCGGCCCGAACGCCCCCGGTCAGCGCGCGGTCGAGCCCGCGGATGGGCCGCTCGTCGCAGGCTCCATCAACCCGACCATCGACGCAGGCATCGTGGGTCCGGTGCCGCGGGTGTCGGTGGGTGACTTCGTGTGGTTGGACACGGATCGTGATGGTGTCCAAGACGATGGTGAGCCGGGCATCGCGGGTGTGACGGTGACGTTGACGGGGCCTGGTGGCGGGTCGGTGACTGATGTGAACGGGTATCCGGTTGGGCCGTTGCAGACCGATGTGAACGGTCGGTACGGGTTCTGGAACCTGCCGGTGCTGCCGGCGGGGCAGTCGTACACGGTGACGGTGGATGGGTCGTCGCCGGCGTTGGCTGGTCTGTCGCCGACGGTGGCGGGTCAGGGTGGTCGTGAGTCGGACTCGTCGACGGGGTCGGCGTCGTCGGTGGATCTGACCGGTGATGGTGATCGTGATCCGACGCTCGACTTCGGGTTCGTGGGTCCGGTGCCGCGGGTGTCGGTGGGTGACTTCGTGTGGTTGGACACGGATCGTGATGGTGTCCAGGACGACTGGGAGTCCGGGATCGGTGGGGTTCGGGTGTCGCTCCGCGGCCCGGACGGCGAACCGGTGACCGATGTGAACGGCAACCTGGTCACCGCGGTGGTGACGGATGCCGATGGCGGCTACTCGTTCGATGGTCTGCCGGTGCTGCAGCCTGGCGAGTCCTACACGGTGACCGTCGATGCGTCGTCGCCGGCGCTCACGGGCCTGGTCCCGACGCGGTCGGGCCAGGGCGACCGGGCGACCGATTCCTCGACGGGGTCGGCTGCATCCGGGAACCTCACGGCCGACGGCGATCGGGATCCGACGCTGGACTTCGGGTTCGTCACCTTCGACCTGGCGCTGCGCAAGGTCCTGGCGCCGGGGCAGTCGGCGGCGGTCGCTCCTGGCGATGCCGTGACGTTCTCGATCAGCGTCTTCAACCAGGGTGGGGCGACGGCGACCGGGATCACGGTGACCGACACCCTGCCGGAGGGCATGGTGCTCGCTGACCCCGATTGGGTCGACGGCGGCGACGGGACGGCGTCGATCGTCCTCGACGGACCGCTCGCTCCAGGCGAGACGTCCACGGTGGAGATCACTGTGAGGATCGACCGGGCTGCGGCGGCGACGCGGTTCGTGAACGATGCCGAGATCTCCGAAGCGCTCGACGAAGCCGGCGAGCCGGCCGACGACGTGGACTCAGTGCCCAACACCGATCCCACCGACGATGTGCTCGTCGACGACGTGATCGACAACAGCGGCGGCGACGAAGACGACCACGACGTCGCCGAGGTGGCTGTCGCTCCGCGGGTCTTCGACCTGGCGCTGCGCAAGACGCTCGCCCCGGGCGAAGACCCGAAGGTGTACGTCGGTGAGTCGGTTACGTTCTCGGTGACGGTGTTCAACCAGGGCACCGAGACGGCGACCGGCATCGAGATCCTCGACGATCTCCCTCCGGGCCTGGCGTTCGATCCTGCGAGGAACCCGCTGTGGCGGCAGGTCGAGGGTGGCGTGGCGACGACCATCGCCGGTCCCCTGGCTCCCGGTGGGAGCGAGACCGTCGACCTCGTGCTTCGGGTGACGGAAGCAACGTCGGGAGCGATCGTGAACACGGCGGAGATTACCGAGGCCCGCGACGGCCAGGGCGAGCCGGTCGCCGATGTGGATTCGACGCCTGATGACGATCTCGACAACGACGAGCTCGTCGATGACGTCATCGACAACAGCGGCGGCGACGAGGACGACCACGACGTTGCGCAGATCGTGACGCCGACGTGGGACCTCGCGCTGCGCAAGACGCTCAGCGACGGGCAGCTGTCGCAGGTGGCCGCCGGTGACGATGTCCGGTTCGCCATCGAGGTGTTCAACCAGGGCAACCTCCCTGCGTTCGCCGTCCGGGTCCGCGACGCGGTCCCCGACGGTCTGGTGTTCGACCCGGGCCGCAATGCCGGCTGGGTGGTCTCGTCTGGTGGAGGGGTGGAAACCACCGTCGACGGGCCCATCGAAGCTGGCGGATCGGCCCGGGTCGAACTCGTCCTCTCCGTCGGTGCTGGCGGTCTGAGCGGCTTGGTGACCAACATCGCCGAGATCACCGGATCGACCGACCTCGATGGCGAGACCCCTCCCGACGTGGACTCCGTCGGTGACGATGACCCGTTCAACGACCCGACCACCGACGATGTGATCGACAACACCGACGGCGACGAGGACGACAACGATCCGGCCACGGTCACCCCAGCGCCGATGACGACGACCACGACGACGGAGGCGCCGTCGACGACCACGACGACGGAGGCGCCGTCGACGACCACGACGACGGAGGCGCCGTCGACGACCACGACGACGGAGGCGCCGTCGACGACCACGACGACGGAGGCGCCGTCGACGACCACGACGACGGAGGCGCCGTCGACGACCACGACGACCGAGGCGACGGCGACCACCGTGCCGACGGAGGTCGAGGGGACGACGACCACGTCTGCGCAACCCACGACGACGGTGACCGAGCCCACGCCGGCCCCGAGCACCACCACCACGGTGCCGGGAACCGGTCGGACGGGGTCGACGCCACCTGCGGGCCGCCCCGGCCCCCAGCCCGGTCAGCCGACCGGACGGGTCCTCGTGCGGACGGGTGCGGACGCGGTCCGGCTCGCAGCCTTCGGCTTCGGTCTCCTGATCGCCGGGGCGCTCGTCCTGCGATCCCGCCGACGGATCGAGGTTCGACCGGAGGGATGAGAAGGCGGCGGACACCCGGACGAGTCCCGGGGTCGGACCTCCGACCTCGGGACTTGCTCCGGTGCGCCTAGGGGGAGGATCTCGGCACCGGTCGCCACGCCGAGCCGTCCCCTGACCGAATCACCCGAATGGGGTGACGACAAGAATGATGTCCGATCTTCACAATGGGTGCCTCCTCCCCACGAAGCGTGGTCTTCCCTGCTGTGCATCCACCGCCACCGACATTCCCCGCACCTTCCACCGGCGCCGACCTCGAACATGCGCCCCGATCCGGTCGGCGCTGGACGTCCGAGCGGACCCCCACCGGCCGCCTGATGGCGTCGCGGATGGCGAGGTTCCTGATCTGCCTCGGGGACTGGGTTCCCTCCACCCAGCCCCCGAGGCACTTCCCTCATCGGCGCGCCGTGCCGTCCCGGCGCAACCCCGCACGGGATGGCCGCAGATGTCCATGATGGATGCCGTGGATCGGGTCCCCCACGTCGGCCAGCGCGGTGGCCGGCTGGCGCTGATCAGCCGGGCGCTGGATCGCGCCCCGCGCCGGCCCGTCGCCCTCACCGCGCGCGCCGGGTTCGGCAAGAGCACGTTGCTCGGTCAGTGGGTGGCCGGTCGCCCCACCCCGGTGGTGTCGGTGTCGCTCGCCGACCTCGACACCCGCGCGGCGCTCCTCACCCTGATCGAGGAGCGCGCCGGGCGGGGTCGGAAGATCCCGCTTCCCCAGGCGGTGCTCGAAGCGCTGGATCCGTCCACACGGGAGGTGCCGGCCGGGACGGTCGTCGACCTGGTGATCGACGACGTCGATCGAGCGCGTTCGGTGGAGCTCAGCAAGCTGGTCCGCGCCCTCGTCGCGTCCTGGTCCGGGCCGGGGTCGCTGGTGCTCGCCGGACGGCCGGATCTGGCCCTCGGACTGGCGCGCGCGGAGCTCGATGGGACGGTGGTGGTCCTCGACGAGGGCGACCTGTCGCTGCGCGCCGACGACCTCGACGGGTTCGGGCCGGGGTCCGAGGAGGACGGGCGTGCCCGTGCCGACGCGATCGTGGCGTCCACGGGTGGGTGGCCGGTCGCCGCCCTGGCTCTTGCTCGGGACGATGGCTCGATCTCCCAGGTGATCGACGAGCAGGTCCTGGCGATGCTCCCGGCGGCGATGCACCGGCTCCTCGGCGAGCTGGCCGTGCTCGAGCGCATTGCCGTGGTCGATCTGGTCGAGGTGCTCCAGCGGCGGGACGCGGTGGCCGCCTGCCACGCCCTGGTGGATGCTGTCCCCTTGGTCGAACTCGTCGACGCCGGCCGCAGCATCGTCGTCCGCAGCGTGCTCGCCGCGGCGCTGCGGGAGCGGCGCGGAGAAGACCCGGCGCCGGCGTCCGACCTGCTGCGACGGGCGGCGCGCTCGGCCGAGGCCCGGGGCGACCTGACGGCGGCCTGGCGCTTCCTGGAAGGCGCAGGAACCAGCCGGGCGCAGATCGCGTTCGTCGTCGACCACGCCGAAGAGCTGGTGATCGCCAACCGTGCGTCGGAGCTGGCGGAGTGGCTGGGTGCCTTCACGTCGGACCAGGTGGCAGCGCATGCCGGGCTGGCGCTCGCCCATGCCGGGGTGGGTCTCGTGCGCATGGATGATGCCGGCACCCGTCGGTGGCTGGCGACCGCGCTCGTCGCCGCGAGGCGGCTGCCGACCGGCTCGCGGGCCCGGGTGGAGGCGGCCGCCGCCTTGATGCTGGAGGCGCTGGGCCAACAGCCGCTGCAGCCGCGGGACCGCCGGGATGAGCAACTGCGAGGGGGAGCCCTCCACCTCGTGCACCAGCTGGCCGAAGCGGCGATGGCGCACGGATCGGGAGATCCCCGTCGGGCCCGCTGGTTGCTGCTCGAGGCTGGGCCTCGCATGCGCGACCAGCCGATCCTCGATGCGATCCGGCAGGCGTTCCTGGCGCAGCTGGCCATCGATGCCGGTGCCTGGGAGGCCGCCCGGGAATCCGTCGCCGGCGCCCGGGCGGCCGGCTCCGAGGGCGAGGCTCCCTCGAACCCCTGGCTGTTCACCGTGGATGCGGTGACCGCAGCCCTGGCCACCCACGACGGGGATCGGACCCTGGCGAAGGCGGCGGTCGATCGGGCCGCCCCGGTGCTCGCCGACCCGCCGTGGCAGGGACCACGGACGCAGGCCTGGGCGCTGATGGACCTCGTCGACGCCCAGGTCTTCCTGTGGCGGCTCCCCCAGGCGGAGCAGCTGCTGGAGCAGGCCGCCTCCGTGCTCGCCGGACTGGATCGCGCCGAGGCGCTTCGGGCTCGCCTGCGAGCGCAGGGATCAGCCCTGCGCCCGCTGTTCGACGCTCATCCGGTGCCCTCGGCACTGACGCCCGGCGAGAAGCGGGTCCTCGCGCTGCTCCCGTCGCACCGGTCGCTGGTCGAGGTTGCAGCCGAGCTCGAGCTGTCCCGCAACACCGTGAAGCACCACGTCAACGCCATGTACCGGAAGCTCGGCGCCCACGACCGCCAGCAGGTGGTGGACTTCGCCGAGCGGCTCGGGTTCCTCTCGTGAGCGCGCCGCCGCTGATCGATCGGCCGCAGCTGGTCGAGCGGATCGGCCGAACCCGCGTGACGGTGGTGGCCGCGCCGCCGGGGCTCGGGAAGACGGCGGTGGTCCGGTCGTGGGCGCAGCACCAGGGCGATGCGGTGGCATGGGCCGACTGCAGCACCTTGCTCGTGGGCGACGGCCCCGAGTTCCGCTCGCTCCTGGCCGACGTCCTGGTCGGCCAGGGGGACGGCGATGCCGATGCCGCTGCGGGCCCGGCCGGTCGGGGCCGACGCGGCGGACTGGTGATCGACGACGCTGACCGGGCGCTGAGCGGGTCGGGGCGGGAGCTGCTCGAAGGCTTCGTGCGGTCCTGGCCCGGACCCGAGCCCCTCGTCGTGATCGGACGCGACCTGGACTGGCTGCGCAGCGTCGACCTGGGTGAGGGCATCGCCACCATCGACCACCACGATCTGCTCCTCCGGCCCGAGGAGGTGGACGCCGTGGTCGATGCGTCTCGGGGAGCCCTCACCGCCGATGCGGCGCGACGTGCCGCGGGATGGGTGGGCGGCCTGCGGTTCTGCGGTCCGCCGGTGACCGTCCAGCCCTTGGGCATGTACCTCGAGGAAGAGGTGCTGCAGTGGCTCGACCCGCTGGAGCGCGAGGTGCTCGATGCGATCGCGGTGCTGGCGCCGACCTCGGTCGGCGAGCTCGCCGCCGTCTTGGACCTCCCGCCCTCCCAGGTCGACGGGGTCGTCCACCGGCTGGGTCGAGGGTGGGTGCCGGGGCTCCGGCGCGACGTCACGGGGCCGAGGGCGGGCCGCGACCAGGAAGGGCACGGTTCCGTCCGGCTGCCCGCGCTCGTCGGCGACCACCTCTCCTCGCTCGTCGCCAGCGGGTCGGCGGATCGCCTCGTCCGGCTGCACCGGCGGGCCGCCACCGCCGCTGAGGCCGCGGGGGACCTCGGTCGGGCCCACCACCAGATCCTGCGGTCGGGGTTCCACGATGCCGAAGCCGACATCGTGCGGCGCCGCGCGGTCGAACTGGTCGCCAACGGTGAGGCCGGTCGGGCTGTCGAGTGGATCGACCGCCTCCCCCACCGGGAGGTGACGACCGACCGGGGTCTGGCGCTGGCCCGCGCCGGTGCATCGATGGCGGCCGGCGACGTCGGCGATGCCGCGGTGTGGCTGGCCATCGCCGAGCGGCTGTCGGGTGAGGACGCCCAGGGCCCGTCGTTGCTCCGCCCCCGTCGTGTCCCGTCCGTCGAGGCGGCCGGGCCGGATCCGGTCGGTGGGAGCGTCGACGGCGTCAGCGCGATCGACCACCTCTTCGCAGCCTGGACCGCCTACGTGTCGAACGATCTCGAGGGTGCCGAGGTCCTGCTCCAGGAGATCGCCCGAGACGCGGCGGCCCTCCCGATCCTCGATGGGGCCCGGTGGCTGCTGCTGGCCCAGATCTCGCTCGAGCGGGCCGAGTGGCGCCGAGCGCGAGAGCAGGCGGATGCGGCCATCGATCGCATCGCCGGCGGCGGCGAGGACATCGACGGGCTGCGCGCCGGCATCGATGCGATCGCGGCGCGGATCGCCGCCCGCGACGGCAACGTCGATGGTGCCCGTCGGTACTCGGTGCGGGCGTACGAGACGCTGCGGCGCGGCAAGTGGTGGCGGTGGCGCACCGGGCGGGCCATGATCCTGCTCACCCTCGCGGAGGCGCACCTGGACCTCGGGGAGACGGCCACGGCGGAGCGGTTGCTGCGCGAGGCGGACGCGTCGATCGCCGGTGCGCACCGGACCGTCCGCCTGCGCGCCCGTGCTGCCCTGGTCCAAGCGGCCTACACCGGCCTCGCCGGTCAGCGGGACGATGTGCGGCTGAGCACCGCCGAGCTCGGCATCCTCCCGTACCTGGCATCGCACCTGACCATCCCGGCCATCGCGGCCGAGGTGCACCGATCGCCGAACACCATCAAGAGCCAGGCGGCCTCCATCTACCGGAAGCTGGGGGCCGTGAACCGGTCGGAGGCGGTGGCCGCCGCCTACGCGGCCGGATTGCTCCGTGAGCCCGAACCCGGGCGCGACGAGACGGGCGGGCGGGCCGAGGATCCCCGTGCCGGCTCGGTGGGGCCGCGCTAGTCGGTGGACCGGGACGGTCGGCGATCGACACCTCCGACCGCGTCTGCGACGCTCGGGGTGCCGCCGCCGTTCCGTGTCGTGCTGCGGATGGCGGCGTCCGCGATCGATGGAGGAACCCCATGGAGCAGCGACTGTCGCTCATCACCCTCGGCGTTGCCGACGCCGCGCGCTCGAGCGCCTTCTACGAGGCGCTCGGGTGGTCGGGGCAGACCCCCGATGGCGATGTCTGGTTCTTCCAGGTCGGCGGCCTGGTGGTCGCCCTGTGGAGCCGAGCCAAGCTGGCCGGCGACAGCGCCGTGACCGATGGCGGTGGCTGGGGCGGGGTGACCCTCGCCTACAACACCCGCACCCCGGAGGAGGTCGACGCCGTCCTGGCTGAGGCCGAGGCGGCCGGCGGCACCATCGGCCGAGCGGGCGCCGCCACGTTCTGGGGCGGCTACTCCGGGGTGTTCCTGGACCCCGACGGCCACCCGTGGGAGGTCGCCCACAACCCCGGCTGGACCATCACCGACGATGGGCGCACCCTCTTGGCCGACTAGGTCCGTCGGCGTCGAATCGACGTCGATTCGACGCCGACGGCTCCGGATTCGACGCCGAGGCCGCGGATCCGACGCCGCGGCGACGTCGGGTGATCCGACGCGGCGCCCGAGGAACGAGTCGCTCGGCCGCCTACGGGACCAGGACGGTCTTGCCCTGCAGGCGGCGCTCCAGCAGGTCGCGCAGCACGGCGCCCGCCTCGGCCAGGGGCCGTTCGGCCGGCGCCACCGGATGGAGGTCGCCTCGGCGGACCGCATCGAGCACCTCGTCGAGCACCACGGCCTGGCCGGCCGGGTGCTGCATCGCCCAGGCGCCCCAGTCGACGCCGACGACGGTCCGGTTCTTGAGCAGGACCTGGTTCGCCGGGAGCGAGGCGATGGACCCGGCGGCGAAGCCGATGACCACCAGCCGCCCGAACACACCGAGCGAACCAGGTCCAGATCGGAAGAGCACACGTCTGAACTCCAGTCACTTAGGCATCTCGTATG
>CALANQ010000455.1 GCA_937926025.1 uncultured Acidimicrobiales bacterium | reverse complement strand
TGACGCCGGCATCGCTGCGCCGCCGCTGCCGGACCGGGTCGAGAGCGACCGCGTCCTCACGGCGATCTGGACGATGGGCCTCGGGATCCTCGCCGCCGGCGCCGTGTACCTCTGGTCGGTGCGCCGCGGCGCCAACGAGGTGGTGGGCGCCAGCCCGGCCGAGGCCGCCCACGGCGTGGCCGGTGCGGCCCCCGGCACCACCCGCAAGGTCACCGACGCCGAGCTGAACGAGATGACCACCATCGAGTTCGCCCCGCCCCGTGGCATCGAGCCGTGGCAGGGGGCGGTGGCCTACACCGAGGTGCTGGACCAGTCGTCGGTGACGGCGTGGTTCTCCGGCGCCATCGCCCACGACCACCTGGCCATCGAGAAGCACGGCAACGAGCCCCGGCTCAGCCGCGGCCCGAAGGCCGACGAGATGGACCCGGTCAGCGCCAACGTGGTGGACAAGATGTTCGGCAACCGGGAGGTCGTCGACCTCGACGGGTACGACTCGCAGTTCGCCTCGGCGTGGTCCAAGGTCGAGGACCTCCAGGACACCTGGGTGGCGAACAGCGGGTGGTGGGCGGTGGGAGCCCCGAAGCGGGGACGGGGCAAGCCCGGCGGGTGCGCCACTCTGTTCACCCTGGTGTTCTTCGGCATCATCGCCGGGGTCGGGGCGGCGTTCCTCCTGGGCTTCCTGGGTGTCATCGGCGGGGTCGTCACCGGCGTGCTCGTCGGGCTCGGCCTGCCGTACATCGTCGCCCGGGTGGCGTACGCGCCGCTGCGGCCGGGCCGCACCGCCAACGGCTCGGCGTACGCGCTGCAGGTGGCGTCGTTCCGCCGGTTCCTGGTGGAGAGCGAGGGCCAGCACGTGGAGTGGGCGTGGCAGAACGGCCTGCTCCGCGAGTACTCGGCCTGGGCGGTGGCGCTCGATGCCGCCGACGCTTGGGAGAGCGCCATGGAGCGCGCCGGCGTGCCCCGCGAGGAGATCGACCACAGCAGCCCGCTGATGGTGCACTCGATGGCCGGAGCGTTCGCCACCTCCCACGTGCAGCCCACCCAGTCCAGCTCCGGCGGCTCGTCGAGCGGCTTCTCCAGCGGCGGCTTCTCCGGCAGCGTCGGCGGAGGCGGTGGCGGCGGCAGCCACGGCTCCTGGTAGCCGCCGGCTCATCGTTCGCACAGGCCATCTGCCAGATCCCGGTCGAGGGCCCGAGCGCTGGCCCGCACGGCAGCGGTCGCTGTCGGCAGGTCGCCCTTCCCCGAAGCCGTGACCTCGCCCACCCGATCCAGGTACTGCACCACCGCCTCGTAGCGACCGAGGTCGGCGCGGTGGCGAGATCGCAGGAGTGAGATCGCTGCGGCCACACCACGTACCGGATGCCGACGCGGTGGGAGGTCGACCAACGACGCGAACGAGGTGCCGTCGAGCATCCGCAGCCGGACCGTCTCGGTCACGGTGCACACCAGCGCCGGCTCGATGGGCCGCTTCGTCCGCTGATCCGGGGCGGGGGACCGCGTCCCGCACCCCGTGGCGAGGAGCGTCGCGCCCACGACGGCTGCGCAAACCGCGAGGCGGCGCATCACAGCGACCCCAACCGGCAGCCCACGGACTTGTGCGTCCAGTTCTTGATGTACAGGCCCTGGGAGATGAGCGTGAGGGCCAGGCAGTCCCGGTTGCGCTGGGCGTCGAGCAGGGCGCCGCGGAAGTCGGCGGCATCGCCGTAGATGTAGCCGTGCATCTTGCGGTTGAGCGCCGCCGTGCTCAGGCTGAGGCTGTCGATGGACACCGACGTGACCGGGGGAGCTCCCACCGCCCACAGCACGTCCTGCGCGGCTCGGGTCCCGCCCGCTCGGTAGACGTCGTAGAGCTTGCTCCGGGGCACCCGGTAGATGCCGAGGCTGGCGCGCCGGGCACCGACCTCGACGATGGCGCCGTGGGTTCGGCCGAGCTTCCAGCCGACGCTGTCGCAGGCGGTGGTCCCGACGACGATGGCGGCGACGCACAGGGCCAGCGCGGGGAGGGGAAGGTGGCGCGTGGTGCGCCGGGACGTGCGGAGACCGGGCATCGGTCCTCCTTGGAGGGATCGGTTGTCGACTGGCCGAACCGGGGTGACGGGGTCGGCGTCTCCGCACTGCGCCGTGCACCCTGGTCCCGCGATTCGCCCGCCGTCAAGGGATGCGACGTATGGGGCGCACCTTCGGCCGGCGGAGCCCGGCGGCCTTGAGCCGGCGGACCAGCTCCCTCGGGTCGACCTCGGTGGCGCCCGCCTCGATGGCTCGTCCCACCCACGCGTCCGGCAGGTCGTAGTGGTCGCGGTGGAACGCCCGGTCCGGCAGCCCGAGCCGGGCGGCGAACGCGTGGAGCTCCTCGAACGACTCGTCGCTGATCAGGTGGGCGAAGCGCCGGCCGTGGGCGGGCCAGATCGCCTGGTCGACGAGGATCACCCGGTCAGGATGCCGTGACGAACCGCGATCCGGGCGCAGCACCGGTGACCCGCACCGTGCGGCGGGCGAAGCGCCAGTGCCCGTCGGTGGGGTCCATCACCACCTCGTCGCGGTAGCGGCCCCAGTGGTCCAGCCCGTGGTCCGTGTGGACGGCGAAGTACGAGCGGACCGTGGCCGTGGTGGGGTCGGCCATGGTGATGAAGATGCTGGTCACGTGGTGGTTCACGGGGCTGGGCGCCTCGGCGGCCTCGGCGGCGCGGGCCACCACGGCCTCGAGCTCGGCGGCGATGGCGGCCCGGCCCTCCAGGACGCCGCCGTGCTCGCCGAGGTCCAGGACGCCGTCGGTGGTGAAGCACTCGGCCACCTCGGCGGTGCGCCCGGTGTCGCCGGCCCAGGTGTAGCGGCCCAGCAGGTCCCGGATGCCCTCCCGGGCGATCAGCTCGGTGCGCTCCATCTCCCGGGTCATGGCATCACGCCGGATCGTCGTCCTCGTCGGCGGGGCGCGGGACCTCGTGGAGGACGGCGTCACCGTGGTCGTGCGAGGGGTGGGTGTGGTGATGGTGGTGGGGCACCTCGTCGGGCCCGTCGATCTCCTCGACGGCGTGCAGCGGCGTCCCGGTGCCCAGCTCGTGCTCGGTCCAGCGGCGCTCGGCTTCGGCGATGACGTCGCGCACCGGGCGGCCGGTGCGCTCGGCCACGCGGGCGGCGTCGTCGAACTCGGCCTTGGCGCGGCCCGGGCTCACCTTGACCCGGACCGACAGGTCGTCGACCAGGACCCGCTCGTGGTGGCGGGGGAGCGGCCAGCGCTCCAGCCGGTGGCCGCGCACGCCGAGGGTCCCGGTCTCGGCGGCCAGCACGCCCATCACCTGGGGCACCAGCGCCGGGTCGACGAGGGCGTGCACGGTGTGGGCGGGACGGCCCTTCTTCATGACGATGGGCGTGACCCAGGCATCGTGGGCGCCGGCGGCCAGCACGGCGCCGACGGCGTGGCCGAGGACCTCGCCCGTGACGTCGTCGACGTTGGCCTCGAGCAGCACCACCGGTTGTCCGTCGACGGCCGGCTGGTCGGCGGGCTCGCCGAGCACCACCTGGGTCAGGTTGGGCCGGTTCGGGAGCTCCTTGGTGCCGGCCCCGAAGCCGGTCACGGCCACGGTCATGGCGGGCAGCGGACCGAAGCCGGTGGCGAGCGCCGCCATGAGGGCGGCGCCCGTGGGGGTGGTGAGCTCCACGGCGAGGTCGACGCCCTTGGTGGGGATGCCCTCGAGCAGCTCGACCACGGCGGGGGCGGGGTTCGGGATGATGCCGTGGGCGGCGCGGACCATGCCGAGGCCGACGGCGATGGGCGAGCACGTGATGGTGTCGACGTCGAGCACCTCGAGCGCGGCGCAGGTGCCGACCACGTCGACGATGGCGTCGATGCCGCCCACCTCGTGGAAGTGCACCTGGTCCGGCGGGCGCCGGTGCAGCCGGCCCTCGGCCTCGGCCAGCGCGGTGAAGACGGCGGCGGCCCGCTGCTGGACCCGCTCCGGCAGCCGGGCCTCGGCGACGAGGCCCTGGATGTGGGCGGCGGTCCGCACCACGGTGGAGTCCGTGGCGTGGACGTGGACCTTGGTGCCGGCGATCCCGCCGCGCAGCACCGGTTCGGCCTCCAGCTTCCAGTCGGTGACCGGCAGGCGCTCGAGCAGCTCGGTGACCTCGTCGAGCCCGGCACCGGCGTCGAGCAGCGAGCCGAGCGCCATGTCGCCGGCCACGCCGGAGAAGCAGTGGAACCAGGCGGTGGTCACGGCGTCGTCCGGGTGTCCGCGGCGGGTCCGCTGGCCCGCCGCTCGCCCTGCGGGGACACGAACATGCGGGCCACCGCGCAGGCGGCGCCGCAGGAGGCCAGCATGCCGAGCGTGGCCGTGACCCCTTCGAGGCCCGAGCCGTAGCCGACGCTGGTGGGGACGGCGACGACCGGCGCGCCGGTGAGGCCGCCCACCACGCTGGCCAGGGCCCCCTCCATGCCGGCGACCACGATCACGGCGTCGGCGTCGAGGAGCTCGTCGGTGCGGGCGAGGAGGCGGTGGATGCCGGCGACGCCGACGTCGGTGATGCGGACCGGGCACAGGCCGTGCGCGGTGAGGGTGGCGTCGCACTCGTCGGCCACCGGCAGGTCGGCGGTGCCGGCGGTGAGCAGCACGACCCGCTCGGGCCGGGCGGGCGCCGGTCGCCACACGACCGTGGTGCCGCGCACCTCGGCCCCCGGGTTGGCCTCTACGGCGGCCTCGATCTGGGCGTGGTCGGCGCGGGTCAGGACCACGGCGGCCTCGTCGGTGCGGGCCAGCAGCTCGGCCGCGATGCGGGCCACCTGGTCCGCGGTCTTGCCCGGTCCGTAGATGGCCTCGGCCATGCCCTGGCGCACCTGGCGGTGGTGGTCGACGGTGGCGAACCCGAGGTCCGCGTAGGGCAGGTGGCGGAGGGCGTCGACGGCGTCGTCGGGTGTGGTCTCGCCGGCTCGGACCTGCTCGAGCAATCGTCGGATGGCGGCCTCGTCCACGCCCCTATCCTGGCCGGTCGTGAACGACCTGGCGCAGCCGAACGTCCCGACCGATGCCGCCCGCACGCCGCGGGTGGGCCTGCTGGGTCCGCGCGGGACGTTCGCGGAGCAGGCGCTGCTGACCCAACCGGACCTCGCCGACCACCAGCGGGTCCGCTACGCCACCATGGCCGACGTCCTGCGGGCCACCGAGGACGGCGAGGTCGACCTGGGCTTCGTGGCCATCGAGAACTCCATCGAGGGCACCGTCAACGTCACCTCGGACACGCTGGCGTTCGACGTGGACCTGCTGATCCAGCGGGAGATCGTCATCCCGATCCAGCAGCACCTCATGGCCCCGCCCGGCGTGGCCCTGGCCGACGTGGCCGCGGTGGCATCGATCCCGGTGGCCACCGCCCAGTGCTGGGACTTCCTGCACAAGCACCTGCCCGAGGCCGTCACCCAGGCGTTCAACTCCACCGCGGAGGCGGCCGAGGCCGTCAGCCGCAGCGACCGCCGGGACCTGGCCGCCATCGGCAACGAGCTGGCGGCGTCGATCTACGGCCTGGAGGTCATCGCCCGGGAGATCGAAGACCACCCGGAGAACGAGACCCGCTTCGTGGCCGTCGCGCCCGGCGTGGTCCCGGCGCCCACCGGCCACGACAAGACGTCGATCGTGGTGTTCCAGCACGAGGATGCGCCGGGCAGCCTGCTCGCCATCCTCCAGCAGTTCGCGGCCCGGTCCATCAACCTGTCCAACCTCCAGTCCCGGCCCACCAAGAAGGGCCTCGGCGACTACTGCTTCCTGATCGACCTGGAGGGGCACGTCGCCGACGACGTCGTGGCCGACTGCCTGAAGGTCCTGCGCACCAAGGGCCACGAGCTCAAGTTCCTGGGCAGCTACCCGGCCGCCGGCGACCACGGCCCCGCGGTGCGCGAGGCGCAGGGTGATGCGGAGCGGGCGGCCGAGGGCTGGCTGGCGGACATCCGCGGCCGAATCACCCCCTGACCCCGGGTCCCCTGCCAGGATGGCGCCATGAGGGGAACGGTCCGGAACGGGTTGGCGGCGGCGATGGTGGCGGGCCTGGTGCTCGCCGGGTGCGGCAGCAGCGACAGCGGGGGCGGCAGCGAGCCGTCCTCGTCCGGGTCGACCTCGTCGGACTCGGGTTGCCAGATCGTGACCATGGACCAGGTCAAGGACGCCTTCCCCGACGAGGGCATCGACAAGGAGCGGCCCGCCGATGTGGCCGGCTCCAGCGACGCCTGCGAGTTCACCGGTGACGTGAAGGCCGGGGTGATGGGCAAGTACACCGGCCCCACCACCGTGACCCTGGTCGTCGGGACCTACGACGACCCGGCCGACGGCGAGGCCGCGTTCACCGAGGTGAGCGACGAGGTCGGTTCCGACGTGCAGAGCATCGAGGGCTTCGAGATCGCCGCCGGCGGCCAGAAGGCCGTCGCCCGCTTCAGCGACGGCAGCTACGCCTTCGCCACCATCGACAGCCCCGAGCTGTCGGGTCCGGGCAACGATCAGACCGTCGCCATGCTGGAACTGGTCGCCGACAACCAGTAGTCCCCGAATTTCCCGGATCCGCTGAAAGGAACCGGGACCCTTCGCGCTCTCCCCGTTCGAACGATGCGTTCGGAGGGAGGGAACCGATGGGAACCAGCGCGATCCGCGGCACAGCGCTCGTCGGCGCTGCCCTGCTGGCCTTCACGCTGACGGGCTGCAAGGCCAGCGAGAAGGTGGTCGTCGACTCCGTCGAGACCAGCACCTGGATCAAGTGCACCATGGGCCAGTCGTTCGTGAACGAGCTGGCGGACGACGACCCGACTCAGTTCGGCGCAGCGACCCAGGCCCAGAAGGACTACTACTGCGCCAACATCGACGACGGTGCCCTCTGGTGGGACTGGATGTCGGTGACGGCCTACAAGTACCTCGGCCAGAGCCTGTGCGCCACCGCGCCGACCGGCTCCACCACCTCGAGCTCCTCGGTGTACAGCTCCAGCAGCGCCACCTGCGCCTCGGGCGGGTCGTCGCAGATCTGGGCGTCGGGCCTGCACAAGTCCATCCGGAACTCGTCGAGCACGGTGCACACCGCCTCGTCGGCCACCCCGAAGGTGACGACGCGGTGAAGCGGCGCACCGCGGTGGCGGCCGGTCTGCTGGTGGTGGGCCTGGCGGTGGCCGGTGGCGCGGCGGCGCAGTCCAGCGGCGAGCCGCCGTCGACCTCGCCGTCGTCCGAGCCGCTCGACGCCGACCAGGTCGCCGCCCTCGAGGCCATCCAGACCGACGCGCCGATCCCCGTCGTCGACAGCGAGGGCGTCGTGCGGGGCTCGGTCCGCAACTCCCAGCTCACCGCCCGCGACGACCGCGTGCTGGCCCAGATCGTGGCCGGGTTCCGCGAGCGCCAGGGGCAGGTGGACGCCCCGTACGACGAGCTGTTCGAGGCGCTCCGGATCCTGGACCCGGTCCCCGTGGTGGACGACGACGGCGATGTCGTCGGGTACTGGACCTCGAACTTCAAGGAGCCCGAGCAGATCGAGGTGCTCCGGCCCACGGCCCAGCAGATGGCCGACGCGATGCTCTCGGCGGGTGGAGGCGGATGATCCCCAGGCGGCGGCCACCGGCAACCTGACGGGTGCGAGGGTCTTCCTCGCACCCGTCAGGGGTGTCTCACGGCTTGGCGTAGTAGGTGCCGTCGGTGGGGAGCTGGTCCGGGTCCTCACCGCGGGCCTCGAGCGCCGCGGAGTAGGCGGCACGGTAGCGGGCGAGGTCGAAGTCGGGATCGTCGTACTCCTCGGCCACGATCCACCCCGTGCTGGGGCTCCACCAGGCGACCGGAGGGGCTCCGTCCGCAACGGCCGGCGTGTCGTACACCGGGAGGGGCCGCACCGTCTCGACGCCGGCCTCCACCCACCCCACGGAGCAGGTGTGCGAACCGACCTGGGCCCAGCCCGCCGGCCACTCGCCCGGCCACTGATCGGGCGGCAGGGCGCCACCGCACCGCTTCACGTCGTCGATGCGGGTGGACACCAGCGAGGCCAGCTCGGTGTCGGCCACCGTGGTCGTGGTGGTGGTCTGGTCCGACGTGACGGACGAGGTGTCGTCGCGGGCCAGCACCGACGCCACCACGGCGGCGGCCAGGAGGACGAACACGGCCGCGCCCACCAGCGTGCGGCGCTTGTCGCCCCGTCGCCGGCGGCGGGGCGGATGGCGGAGCCCCGTGTTGGGTGGCGCCGGGTCTGCGGCGTCGTCGTACAGCTGGTCGAGCACCGGGCCCAGGGCGTGGAGCCGCTCGATCAGGTGGTCGTCGGGTTCGTGCAGGTGCGTGCCGTCGTCGGCCATCTAGGCCTCCTTCAGATCGGCTCGGAGGCGGTTCAGGCCGCGGTGGACGAGGTTGTTGACCGTGGTGACGGGCACCCCGAGGAGGTCGGCGACCTCCTGGTACGTGGCCCGGTGGGCGTGGATCATCACCACGGCCACGCGTTCGTTGTCGTTCAGGCCGCCGAGGCTGAGGAACAGGTCCCGGTCATCGAGGTCGTTGCGCTCCATGACGGCGCGGGACGGGAACTTCGGTTTGCGGGTCCACCGCCGGTACCGCCGGTGGTTGCTCTGCGCGACCCGCCACAGGTAGCCGGCCGGGTTGAGCATCGTGCCGATGGCGTCCCAGTCCGACCAGGCCCGGAGCATGGCGTCGGCGTAGAGATCGGCCCCGTCCTCGGGTCCGTACGCCGCCACCAGCGCCCGCTGCAGCCGCTTGCCGTCGGTGGCCGTGAACGCGTCGAAGTCGCGCAGGGCCACGTACTCGGGCGTGGCTTCGGCGGACGACATCCCTCCTACGAGACCCCGGGGGCCGCCGTTCCTTTCACGATCGGCGAGAAAACTGCCACCACCGTCATCGACCTCCGACGCCGTGATGGTACCGGCGCCCCGAACCGTCTCCGCGGGCAGCCAGGGTGACGAGACGCGCGTCCGAGACGACGTGAGGGCGGAGGTCGTGATCGGCCGGCTTCCTGGGGCACCAGGGATGGCCCGGTGCGGGTGAGCCGGACGGCTACGTGGGCTCAGGTCCTCCCCGTGCCCACTCGGCGAAGCGGGCCGCGTCCGGCTCGGGCAGCGGGAGCGTCACCGCTCGGATCCAGAGGACCGTGGCGCGTCCGCAGACCCGCGAGCCTTCGTACATCGGCAGGACCTCGCCACCCCGGAGGTCGTGCCAGCCCGGAACCTCGTCGGGGAACATCGGGATGAGCACCGCCCGGAGGGTGTCGCCGAGCAGCACCGGGTGGTGGCCGAAGCACTGCACCGGTCCGCCGGTCTGCGCCGGTGGCGTCATCCCGGGCAGCCCCCAGTTCGGCCGGTAGCCGCACGGCGTGTACCCGTCGCCGCCGATCGGGTTGCGGCGGCCGCCCTCCGCCCGGGTCAGCACGGTCAGGTCGACCCCGATGGCGAGCATGGGTCGGATCTCCGCAGCCGCCATCGGACGGAGCCTACGACGACCCGCCCCGGATCTCGTTCCGGAACGCCGTTGGCGGAGCGGGAGGGATTCGAACCCTCGGACCCTTGCGGGTCGCCGGTTTTCAAGACCGGTGCATTCGTCCGCTCTGCCACCGCTCCGCTCGGCATCGTAGGCGGGCCGACGGTGCTCGGCTGTGTACGATCGGCGGCGCAACACGGAGAGGTGCCGGAGTCTGGTCGATCGGGCCTCCCTGCTAAGGAGGTGACGGGGTAACTCGTCCGTGGGTTCAAATCCCACCCTCTCCGCTGATCCGAGCCCCGGCTTCCGAGCCGGGGCTCGGTTGCGTTCCGGCGCGAAGTCCCTGGTCCGGGCGGGTGACCGGCGTCTCACCATCTGGTGACGGCAGGCCCTCGACGATGAACGGGTCGGGTCGATTGTCACGATGAGGCGTCTCGTGTTGCATTTCCGTTACGGATGCGACAGTCTGTCGCAGACGAAAGCCCGTCCGCCGCCCCCATCCCTCTTCTCCGGGGTGCGGCACCCACCTCCCGGTGGGCAGCGGGTCCGCCGATCAAGGAGTCCCCGAACGTGAAGATCCGCAGCCGCAAGGCGATCCACCTGACGGTCGGCCTGCTGGCCATCGTCGGCATCGCCTTCAGCACCTCCGCCTGCACGCCGGAGATGGTCGCCAAGGATGCGATCGCCCAGCACTGGGGTGGGAACGCCGCCTGCGCCGAGAAGATCGCGCAGCGGGAGTCGGGGATGCAGGCAGATGCGGTGAACCGCAGCAGCGGGGCCACGGGCCTGTTCCAGCTGATGCCGCTCCACAAGACGTGGATCAAGAGCGAGCTGGGCTACGAGTTCTCCGAGATGAAGGACCCGTACAAGAACGCCGAGGCCGCCAAGCGCCTGTCGGACAAGAACTACAAGGCCTACGGCGACGGCTGGGCGCCCTGGCGCCTCAGCGGCCGGGCCATCAAGGGCGGCGGCTGCCCCGCCTGATCCCACCCGGATCGATCGCACGAACGGCCCGCTCCGGCGGGTCGTTCGTCGTTTTGGCGCCCGGTGGGGCAGCATGCCGACCATGACCATCGACACCGAGCCGGCGCCGTCGGTCCTCGTCCACGACGAGGCCCGGGTGCGGACCCTCACCCTGAACCGTCCGGACGCGCTCAACGCGTGCAACGAGGCCGTGTACGACGCGCTGACGAACGGGCTGTTCGAGGCGGCGGCCGACCCGGGCGTGGCGGTGGTGCTGCTCACCGGTGCCGGCCGGGCGTTCTGCGCCGGCACCGACCTGGTGGAGATGGCGTCGCGGGTGATGGACCCCGACAACTTCGAGGAGGGCGAGCACGGCTTCCTCGGCCTGATCGATGCGCTCACGGCGTTCCCGAAGCCGCTGGTCATCGCGGTGAACGGGCTCGGGCTCGGCATCGGGGCGACGATCCTCGGGTTCGCCGACCTGGTCTTCATGAGCACCGAGGCCAAGCTGAAGTGCCCGTTCACGAGCCTGGCGGTGGCACCGGAGGCGGCGTCGAGCCTGCTGTTCCCGCAGCTGATCGGACGGCAGAACGCCACGTGGATGCTGCTCAGCTCGGAGTGGATCTCGGCGGCGGAGGCCAAGGAGATGGGGCTGGTCTGGAAGCTCACCGAGCCCGACGAGCTGATGGCGGCCGCCCGCCAGCACGCCGAGCACCTGGCCGCGCTGCCGATCTCCAGCCTGGTGGCGTGCAAGCGGGTCATCACCGAGCCGCTGCGGCCGCAGATCGAAGCGGCCCGCCAGCGGGAGAACGATGCGTTCGTGGAGCTGCTGGGCAGCCCCGCCAACCTCGAGGCGTTCGCGGCGTTCGCCGAGGGCCGCAAGCCCAACTTCGTCGACCTGCCGGGTGGCGGTTGAGCCGGCTGGACGAACGTCCGGTCCCGTGCCAGGGTGTGGGTGAACAGCGTTCACCAGGGGAGGGGTCCATGCGGTTCGCACGTCTCGCAGCAGTGGTCATGGCGGCCGCGGTCGCCGTCGGCGCCCTCAGCGCCTGCGAGTCCACCTACGAGGTGAAGCTCACCGAGGTGAAGCTGGCCATCCCGTGCGACGGCACCACCTCGGTGGACGCCGAGTGGGCCATCCCCCAGGACGTCACCCCCACGGGCTTCATCTGGCTCCAGCACGGCTTCGCCCGATCCAACGACAACCTGATCGACCTCCAGAAGGCGTACGCCACCCGGGGCTGGATCGTGGTCTCCCCGACCATCGGCGCCTTCGGGACCTGCTCCATCAACGCCGCGGTCCTGCACTCGGGCATCGCCACGCTCCTCGCCGGCTCCACCAGCGCCGGCTCGCCGCTGGAGGCCAGCTACGACGCCGCCCGCACCAAGCTCGGGCTGCCGGCGGCCAACCTGCCCAGCAGCTTCGGCCTCTCGGGGCACTCGGCCGGCGGGGCGGCGATGACGGTGGTGGGCGGCACGATCGCGGCCAACCCGTCGAGCGCGGTCTCGTCCCGGCTGAAGGGCATCGTGCTGCTCGACCCGGTGGAGAACGCCGACAACGGCATGGCGGCGAACCTGCCGAAGCTCACGGGCACGAAGCTCCTCACCATCTCGGGCGGCGACAGCTCCTGCAACGCCAACAGCAGCGGCACGAAGGCGCTGCTCCCCAAGCGCACGGGCTTCGCCGGCGTGCGCCTGCCGTCGGGCTGCCACTGCGACGCCGAGGGCGACACCACCGACGGCACCTGCACGCTGGTCTGCGGGACCCCGAAGGCGGCCAACAAGGCGGCCCTCAAGCAGCTGGCCGTCGACTGGATGTCGGACTTCCTCGGGAACAAGACCACCGCGTCGGCCTACCCGGGCGGCGAGTACTACGAGAAGACGAAGACCGCCGGCACCATCACCACGCTCACCGGGACGGCCTGACCGAACCGCACGTGGCTGGGCCCGAGCCGGTTCGGGCACCATGGCCGACGATGGATCAGGCTGGCGAGGCGCTCGCAACGGTCGCCCCGGCGCTGGCCTTCCTCCTGGTGGGCGTGCCGCTGGCCGCCCTGCTCGATGAGCTCGGCTTCTTCGACGCCGTCGCCGGACTGCTGGCGCACCGGTGGCGGGAGCTGCCGGTGCTCGCCCTCTGGCTGCTGGCCGCCGCCACCACGGTCACGCTCAACCTGGACACCACGATCGTGCTGCTGACCCCGCTGTTCGTCCGCCTGGCGCGGCGCGCCGACGTGGACCCGATCCCGCTTGCGCTCGTCCCCCTGCTGCTCGCCGCCTTCGCTTCGTCGGTGCTGCCGGTGTCGAACCTCACCACGCTCATCGCCACCGAGCAGCTGGACCTCGGCGTCGGCGACGTGGTGGCGCACCTGGCCCTGCCAAGCGCGGCGGCGGTGGTCGCCGGGTGGCTCGTGTACCCCACCCGCCACCCCGTCCGGCTCGCGGCCGGCGACGCCGAGCCGGTCGACCGCCGCCCGCTGCGCCTCGGGATCCCGCTGGTGGTGGCGATCCTGGTGGGCGTCACCGTCGGTCCGTCGTTCGGCATCGACCCGTGGATGGTGGTGCTGGCCGCGGACCTGGTCCTGGTGGTCGGGGTGCGGCGGTTCCCGTGGCGCGACGTCCCGGTGGGCACGGCGGTGGCGGTCGGAGCCGTCGCCGCCGCGGTGGGGGCCTTCGTCCCGACCAGCCTGCTCGACCCGCTCCGCGACGCCTCGCACCCGGCGGCGGTCGCCGGGGTCACCGTGGTGGCCGCCGCCGCGGCGAACGCGGTGAACAACATCCCGGCCACGCTCCTGATGGTCGACGGGGCGACGCACCCGACGGCTGGCGTGTGGGCGTGGCTGCTCGGCGTGAACGTGGGCGCCGTGCTGCTGCCGCTGGGCGCCCTGGCCAACCTGCTGTGGCTGCGGATCGTGCGCGACGAGCGGACCTACGTCCGGCTCGTGCTGCCCATCGCGGTCCCCGCGCTGGCGGCGGCGATCCTGGTCCAGGCGGTCATCGGCTGAGGAAGGCGAAGATCTCGTGCCAGTGGTCGTACCAGAGGAAGTGCGACGCACCCGGCACGACGGTCAACTCGGCTCCGGCGATGGCGTCGGCCAGGCGCTGGCCCCACTCCGGCGGCACCAGCTCGTCGGCGTCCCCCTGCCACAGGTGGGTCGGCACCCGGAGATCCGACGGATCGAACCCCCACGGCGCACCGAACACGCGGTAGTCCGCCACCACGCCCTTCGTGTCGGCCAGGCCCTCGGCCACCGCGGCCGGGACCTCGGTGGCCAGGTCCCCGGTGACGCCGGACTGCTTGGCGAACGCCTTCGGCGCCCGGTGAGCGGCGCTGCGCATCAGGGCGAACACGGCCCGGTCGAGCGGCGCCGCCTTGCCCGACAGCTCCAGGAACACGCGGTCCATGCGGTTCAGGTGGTTGCCCTCGTCGTCCCAGTCGCTCGGGATCGGGCTGGCGATGAGGGCGAGCGCGGCGACCCGGTCGGCCAGGGCGTGCGCGCAGGCGGCGGCGTAGGGCCCGCCGAGCGACCAGCCCATGACGGCGAACCGATCCGCGCCGAGGTGATCGGCCAGGGCGGCCACGTCGGCCGGCCAATCGCCCAGGGTCCGGTCGGGCTGGCGCGTGGAGCCGCCCACGCCCGGA
>CALANQ010000454.1 GCA_937926025.1 uncultured Acidimicrobiales bacterium | reverse complement strand
CTGTGCTTGATGTCGCCGACGATGGCGATGTGCTGGCCGCGGAGGTCGCCCCGGTTCTGACGGATCGTGTAGCAGTCGAGCAGCGCCTGGGTGGGGTGGGCGTGCCACCCGTCGCCGGCGTTGATGACGGCGGCGTCGACCCAGCCGGCGATGCGGTGCGGGGCCCCGGCAGAGCTGTGGCGCACGACGATGGCGTCGATGCCCATGGCCTCGATGGTCTTGGCCGTGTCCAGCAGGGACTCGCCCTTCTTCACCGAGGACGAGCTCACTGAGAAGTTCATGGTGTCGGCGGAGAGCCGCTTGGCGGCGGTCTCGAACGACAGGCGGGTCCGGGTGGAGTCCTCGTAGAAGAGCCAGGCGACCGTCTTGCCGCGCAGGGCGGGCACCTTCGGGATGGGCCGCTCGGAGACCTCGACGAAGGAGTCGGTGAGGCGCATCACCTCGTCGATGCCGGCCGCCCCGCCGAGGTCGGGGATGTCGAGCAGGTGGCGCACGTGATCGGCCTGGGCGGTCATCGGACCATCTCCCCGAGGTCGACCCCGTCGGCGTTGACGTCGACCACCTCGTCGCGCCGGGTCGGCAGGTTCTTGCCGACGTAGTCGGGTCGGATCGGCAGCTCGCGGTGGCCGCGGTCGATCATCACGGCCAGGCGCACGGCCCGAGGCCGGCCGTAGTCGGACAGGGCGTTGAGGGCCGCCCGGATGGTCCGGCCCGTGAACAGCACGTCGTCGCAGAGCACCACGATGCGCCCGTCGAGCGACCACGGGATGTCGGTGACCGCTTCGGGAAGCACCGGCCGCAGGCCGATGTCGTCGCGGTAGAAGGCGACATCGAGGGTCCCCACCGGCACCTCGGCTCCGGCGATGGCGTTCAGCGCGGTGGCCAGCGAGTCGGCCATCGACACGCCGCCCGTCTGGAGGCCGATGAGCAGCACCTCGTCGGTGCCCTGGTTGGCCTCGATGATCTCGTGGGCCATGCGCCACACGGCCCGCTGGACGTCGTCGGCGTCCATCACCCGGGTCCGTGGCGCGAAGACGCCCCCGTACGGGGGCGCTTGACGTCGTTCTCGTTCAGCCATGGCGGCTCGCTTCCTGTCCGTCTGGGCCTCACGGGACCCGCTTCACGGTCAGAACGGCACGGTACCACCACCTACCGGACGGGGCCGGGTGGCTACCCCCGGTCGCGGATCCAGACCTCGGTCCCGGACTCCAGCTCGCCGGCCCGGGTCAGCCCGGCGGCGTCGGCCACCCGCCCGGCCTTCGGGTTCTCGGGCTGGGTCCGGGCGAAGAGCCGCTGCACGGGCAGCTCCCGGAGCACCCAGTCGGCGAAGAGGGTGGCGGCCGCCGAGGCCCGGCCTCCGCCGCGCGCCTCGGGCACCAGCCAGAACCCCAGCTCGGCCCAGCCCTTGTCGGGTTCCACCATGGCCAGCCCGACCTCGCCCAGCACCCGGGCGGGCTCGTCGAGCTTGCTGATGACCAGGTCCATGGCCAGGCCCTTGGAGCGGCGGACCTCCTCGCCCCGGATCCACGTGCGGGCCGCCTCGACCGACGCGTCGTCGGGCACCGCGGTGAACCGGATGACCTCCGGGTCGGCCCAGGCCGCGGCGAGCACGACCGGATCCTCCTCGCCGGCACCCCACGGCCGGAGACCGATCTGGGTGGCCGGGTCGGCGAGCGGTGGCCAGGGAAGGGGGAAGATCCACGGTTCGGCCCAGCCATCGCTCATGGGGTCACGGCTCCGTTCGCAGCTCGGCGGCCAGCCGCGAGAGCAGGCCGTTGATGAAGGTGTGGGAATCGTCGGTGGAGTACCGCTTGGCCAGCTCCACCGCTTCGGAGATGCACGCGCCGACCGGCACGTCGGTGTGGGCCAGCTCGTAGGTGGACAGGCGCAGGAGGTTGCGGTCGACCGCCGGCATCCGCACGACGGTCCAGCCGACGGCGTAGCGGCCGATGACCTCGTCGAGCTCGTCCTGGTGGTCGCTGACCCCCACCACCAGCTCAGCGGCGTAGGGCTCGGGCGGCACGGGGAGCAGGTCGATGACACCGGCGATGGGGACCAGGCCCTTCTGCTCGGCCTCGTAGAGCAGGGCCAGGGCCCGCTCCCGGGCCTCGCGCCGGGTGCCGATGCCGTCGAAGCCCGAGACCCGCTCGGGTTCGGGCGGGGCGATCTCGCCCAGCTCGATCTCGACATCGGGCTGCTCGTCGGCCGCGGCCTCGACCTCTTCGAAGGTCTCGATCACGTCGTCGTCGCCGAGCTCGAGGCCCGGCGGGAGGAAGGGGACGTCAGGGGTGTTGGTCACCGGGGGCACGGGCCTAGGCGCGGGTGATGTAGTCGCCGGTGCGGGTGTCGACCTTGAGCTTGTCGCCCACGTTGACGAACAGCGGCACCTGGATGACCTTGCCGGTCTCCAGCGTGGCCGGCTTGCGGGCACCGGACACCCGGTCGCCCTGGACGCCCGGCTCGGTGTCGGAGACGGTGAGCTCGACCGAGGCCGGGAGGTCGACGCCGACGATCTCGTCGCCGTACATCTGGAGGATGGCGGACGCGGACTCCAGCAGGTAGTCGGCGGCGGAGCCGAGCGACTCCGGGGCCACGTGCATCTGCTCGTAGGACTCCGAGTCCATGAAGACGTAGTCGGCGCCGTCGCGGTACAGGTACTGCATGTCGCGCTTGTCGATCATGGCCTGCTCGACCTTCTCACCGGCTCGGAAGGTCTTCTCCAGCTGGTTGCCCGTGCGCACGTTGCGGAGCGTGGTGCGCACGAAGGCGCCGCCCTTGCCCGGCTTCACGTGCTGGAACTCGACCACCTGGTAGAGGCCCTCCGGCAGGTTGAGGCTCATGCCGTTCTTCAGGTCGTTGGTGGTGATGGCCATGTGGGTTCCTTCGGGTGCAAGGTGCGTGTCGGGCGGTGCTCAGACCGCGGCGAGCTTGGGGGTGAGCGTGATCGGACGGCAGCCGTCGGGGGTGACGACCACCGTGTCCTCGATGCGCACGCCACCGTGTTCGGGGAGGTAGACGCCCGGTTCGACGGTGACGACGCAGCGGTCGGTCAGCGTAGCAGTGGAGGTCTGCCCGACCCGAGGGTCCTCGTGGATGTCCAGGCCCACGCCGTGGCCGGTGCCGTGCAGGAAGGCCTCGGCCCACCCCGCATCGGCGATGACCGCCCGGCACGCGGCGTCGACCGCCTTGGCCTCGATGCCGTCGGTGACCGCCGCGACGCCCGCCGCCTGGGACTCGATGACCACGTCGTACATCCGCTGCTGGGTGGCGCTCAGCTCGCCGACGGCGACGGTGCGGGTCATGTCCGAGTGGTACCCGTCGACCAGGGCGCCGAAGTCGATGACCACCAGGTCGCCTTCCGAGATGCGGCGGTCCGAGGGCCGGTGGTGCGGCCGCGCCCCGTTGGGCCCCGAGGCGACGATGGTCTCGAAGCTCACGTCGTCGGCGCCCAGGCGGCGCATGGCCGTGTCGAGCTCCAGGCCGAACTCGACCTCGGTGGGGCCGTCGGCCAACCGGGGCCGCACCTCGGCCAGGGCGGCGTCGGCGATGGCGGCCGCCGCGGCCAGCCGGTCGATCTCGCCGTCGTCCTTGAGGAGCCGCAGCGTGCCGACCAGGCCCGTGGTGGGCACCAGCTCCTGCTGGGGGAACCACGTCTCGTCGTAGGTGCGCTGGGCCGCCCAGGTGACGGCGTCGGCCTCGAGGCCGAGCCGGGAGGCCTCGGCCCGCGCAACCCCGGCGGCCACGATCTCCCGCTGCTTCAGGTTGTCGACCTCGATCCGGGCGTCGACGCCGACGGCGCCCAGCTGAGCGGCGGCTTGCTGGCCGTAGCGCCCGTCGGTCACGAACAGCAGCTCCCCTTCGGTGACCAGCAGGAGGGCGGCGGACCCGGTGAACCCGGTGAGGTAGCGGATGTTGGTGAGGTTCGTGACGAGCAGGGCGGGCACCGCCGCTCCGGCCATGGCGGCACGGAGGCGGTCGGCCCGGCCGGCGACGTCCATGGGGGTCAGGTCGGCGGTCATCGGCCCAGCATCTCGGCCACGGCCTCGATCGCCAACCGGTACCCGTCGCCGCCCTGGCCCGCGACCGTGGCGCTGGCCACCGGCTCCACCACGGACAGGTGCCGCCACGGCTCCCGGGTCTTCGGGTCCGACAGGTGCAGCTCCACGACGGGCCCGGCGAAGGCGTCGAGGGCGTCGTGGAGGGACCAGGCGTAGTGGGTGAACGCCCCCGGGTTGATGACGATGGCGGCGCAGCGCCCCCGGGCACCGTGGATGGCGTCGACCAGCACGCCCTCGTGGTTGGTCTGGAGGTGCTCCAGCGCCAGGCCGGCGGCATCGGCAGCTGCGGTCGCGGTGGCGACGTGGTCGGCCAGCGTGGCCGTCCCGTACACGGCGGGGTCGCGCTCCCCCAGCAGGTTCAGGTTCGGCCCCGACAGGAGCAGCACGATCGGACGCTCAGCCACGCCCCATCTTCGCGAATCCTGCGGCTCGGGCCGGGGAACTTCAGGTGACGGCGTCGAAGGCGTGCAGGAGCAGCTTGCGGTCGTCGATGCGGACCGGTTCGACGCCGTCGGGGCCGTCGAGCACGAACGTCACCCCATCGACGGCCTTCTTGTCCCGGCTGTAGAGATCGACCAGCTGCTCGGGGTCCAGCCCGGGCGGGACCACCATCGGCAGGTCGTAGCCCGACACCACCCGGCGGTGCTCCTCGACGCGGGCACCGTCGATGCGGCCCAGCAGGCGGGCCAGCTCGGCGGCGTAGATCAGGCCGATGGCGACGGCCTCGCCGTGGCGCAGGTCGTACTGGCCGGCGGTCTCCAGCGCGTGGCCGAGCGTGTGGCCGTAGTTGAGGATGGCCCGACGACCGGACTCCCGCTCGTCGCTGCCGACCACGTCGGCCTTGCACCGCACGCACGCGGCGACGGCGTCCTCGAGCGAGAGGTCGGGCAGGTCGTCGACGCCGAGGAACGCGTACTTGGCCATCTCGCCGAGGCCGTTGCGGTACTCCCGGGGCGGCAGGGTGCCGAGGACCTCGGTGTCGCAGAGGACGGCGGCGGGCTGCCAGAAGGCACCCACCAGGTTCTTGCCCTCGGGCAGGTTCACGCCCGTCTTGCCGCCGATGGCGGCGTCGATCTGGCCGAGCAGCGTGGTGGCCACGTGCACGACCGGGATGCCCCGGTGGTACACGGCCGCGGCGAACCCGGCGGTGTCGGTGACCACGCCGCCGCCCACGGCGATGACGCAGTCGCCCCGGTTCAGGCCCCACTGGGCCCAGTCCCGGCACAGATCCTCGATGGTGCCGAGGTCCTTGCCGTGCTCGCCCTCGCCCATGGTGAAGACGCGATGGTCGACGCCGGGGTCGACGCTGACCGGGATGGACGCCTGGGTGACCACCGCCGCCCGCTTCACGCCCACCGGCAGCAGTTCCAGCAGGCGGTGGCGGGCGCCGTGGCCGACGACCACCGGGTAGGACCGGTCCCCGAGCGGGACCTCGAGCTCGATCATCGGAAGACCTCCGGGCTGGCGACGGTGGCCGGGTCCACCACGTGCAGGTCGATGAGCTCCTCCACCACCTGCTCGGCGATGCGCCACTTCGGCTTCTCGCCGGCCTCGTGGTGCGGCAGGACCTCGACCACCACGTCGGCGACCTCGCGGTACCAGCCATCGCGGGCGTCGTACATCTCCTGCATCACCATGAGCGGATCGTCGGTGAGCAGCGGGCGGTGGGCCTTGGCCTGCACCCGCGACGCCAGGAACTGGGGCGTGCCGTGCAGGTACACCGCGGTCACGTCGCCCTCGCGGAGGCGGCGACGGGTGGACTCGGTGACCACGGCACCGCCGCCGGCGCCGATCACCAGCGCCTCGGGCTCGGCCAGGAGGTCCTCCATCAGCTGGGCCTCGGCCGCCCGGAACGCCGGCTCGCCGTCCTCGAACCAGGAGGCCACCGAGCGTCCGGTCCGGGCCTCGATCTCCACGTCGGCATCGACGAAGCGGTGGCCGATGAGCTTGGCCACCTTCTTGCCCACCGTGGTCTTGCCGGAGCCCATCAGACCGACCAGCACGACGTGGGTGGCCCGGACGTCGGTGCCGGCGTCAGGCACCGACGGGACCCTGTTCCAGCGCGTCGACGAACGTGCGGTGGTTGCGGACCAGCTCGTCGACGGAGTCGCCGCCGAACTTGCGGGTGGCCTCGTTGGCCAGGACCAGGGCGACCATGTGCTCCACGACCACGCCCAGGGCGGGGACCGCCGTGACGTCGGTGCGCTCCTTGAAGGAGACGCCCGCCTCCTTGGTGGCGGTGTCGACCGTGGCCAGGGTGGGCCGGTTGAGGGTGGCGAGGGGCTTCATGGCGGCCCGCACCACCACCGGCTCGCCGGTGGAGATGCCGCCCTCGACGCCGCCCGAGAAGTTGGACGTGCGCTCGTAGCCGTCGGCATCGGTCCACACGACCGGATCGTGGGCCGCGCTCCCCCGGCGGCCGGCGACGTCGAACCCGTCGCCCACCTCGACGCCCTTCACCGCCTGGATGCTCATGACCGCCTGGGCCAGCGCGCTGTCGAGCTTGCGGTCCCAGTGCACGTGGCTGCCGAGGCCGATGGGCACGCCGTAGGCGATGGCCTCCACCACGCCGCCCAGCGAGTCCCCCTCCTTGGCGGCCTCCTTGATCTCGGCCACCATCGCGGCGGCGGCGTCGAGGTCCAGGCAGCGGACCTCGTTCTCGTCGACGCGCGGCAGGTCCGCCGGGCCGGGGCGCTCCCCGGAGGCCGAGCGGGCCGGGCCCATCTGGATCACGTGGGACACGATCTGGACGCCCAGCTGGGCCAGCAGCAGCTTGGCCACGGTGCCGGCGGCCACCCGGGCGGCCGTCTCGCGGGCCGACGCCCGCTCCAGGACGTCGCGGGCATCGGTGAAGCCGTACTTCTGCATGCCGGCCAGGTCGGCGTGGCCGGGGCGGATCTGGGTGAGGGGTGCCTGGGTGGGCCCGTCCTCGGCGCGGGGCGACATCTCGGTGCCCCACTTGTCGGGGTTGCGCTCCCACTCCGTGTTGGCGATCTCGATGGCGACGGGCGAGCCGAGCGTGCGGCCGTGGCGCACGCCGCCGACCAGCGTGACCTGGTCCTGCTCGAACCGCATGCGGGGCCCACGGCCGTAGCCGAGGCGCCGGCGGCTCAGCTCCGAGGCGATGTCCTCCACCGCCACCTGCAGCCCGGCCGGCACCCCTTCGAGGACGACGATGAGGGCCTTGCCGTGGGATTCACCGGCGGTGAGGTAGCGGATCACCTGGGCAAACCTACTGGTCGGCCACCACCGGCAACGAAGTGCTTGCGGGAGCCGGCACCGCCGCCGACTCGGTGGTGTCGATGTCGTAGGCCCGCAGGATGGGGCCCGAGAACAGGATCACCACGACCGTGCCCATGGCCAGCCAGGGCCCGAACGGGAACGGCCGGCTCTCCTTGCGCACGAGGAGGATCCCCACCCCCACGACCAGCCCGATCAGGCTCGATGCGATGAGCGCGAACAGGCACAGCAACGGGTTGATGAGGCCCAGCCAGAGGCCGAGGATGACGGCCAGCTTCACGTCGCCCATGCCCATCCCCTCCTTGCGCATGATCAGCTCCCAGCCGAGGAGCATCACCAGCAGGAACCCGGCGAAGGCGATGCCGCCGATGACCGCCCCGAGGATGGCCCCTGAAGGGTCGTCGGCGAAAAGGTACGCCAGCACCGGGATGGCGACCAGCGACACCAGGATCGAGGGGTAGGTGATGCGGTTCGGGAGGATGTACAGCTCGAGGTCGATGACCGACAGCGCCAGCAGCACCGAGAACAGCAGGGCGTAGGGGATCACCCAGGCCGACACGCCGAACGCCACGCCGGCCAGCACCCAGAGCACGGCGTTGCCGACCTCGACGAGGGGGTAGCCGGCGGGGATCGGCTCACCGCAGTTGCGGCACCGGCCTTTGAGCAGCAGCCAGGAGACCACCGGGACGTTGTCGCGGAGGGCGATGGGCTGCTCGCACAGCGGGCACTTCGACGGCGGCGACCACAACGACTCGCCGGACGGCACCCGGACGATGACGACGTTGAGGAACGAGCCGACCGCCAGGCCGAACACCACCAGGAACACGTACATCAGGCCCGACGACATGGCTCGGACGCTACCGGTCCCCTGCGGGCGGACCGGGCATGGCCGGACCGCTGCTGCGGGTCAGGGCTTGACGGACGAGAGGAACTTCAGGAGCGAGTCCCGCTCCTCGTCCACGGGCGCCGACGCCACGGGGGCGGGTGCCACCGCGGGGGTGTCGTCGTCCTCGACGACCTCGTCGTCGAAGCCGGCCTCGGGGTCGAACACGTCGCCGCCACCGAAGGCGTCGACCGAGCCGAAGGCATCGATCGTGCCGGGTTCGCCAGCGTGCTCGCTCATGGCCGCAGCGGCCTCGAAGGAGGCGAGGGACTCGAACTGCTCGAAGTCGTCGTTGCTGCCGTCCAGCGCCGAGGGCTCGTAGCCGTCCATGGCGTCGTAGGTGCGGCCGTCCACCGACCCGGTGATGCCCTCGCCCTCGTAGGCGACGCCCTCGCCGGGCAGCGGCTCGGGCAGGAGCGCGTCGTCG
Source organism: uncultured Acidimicrobiales bacterium (assembly GCA_937926025.1). Lineage (GTDB taxonomy): Bacteria > Actinomycetota > Acidimicrobiia > Acidimicrobiales > Iamiaceae > Aquihabitans. The sequence continues at coordinate 5,480 of CALANQ010000454.1, read as the reverse complement.
CTGTCCTCCATGACCACCGGGCGGTCCTCGGCGCTCAGGTCCTCGAGGCCCGTCATCGGGTCCTCGATCGGCGTCTCGAACTCCTCGAAGTCGTCGAGCTCGACCCGCGGGGGCTGGTAGCCGTGGGTGGCGCGGACGATGGCCAGCCCGGCCTCGACCAGGTCCTTCACCTGGCGGGAGGCCCCCAGGTCGGTCAGCTCCAGGGCGGCCGCCACGTCGTGGACGTTGCCGCCACCACCGATGGCCGCCAGCACCTTCCACCGGTCGATGGAGACGATCACGTCCTCCTCGATCTCGGGAGCGAGCGAGACCCAGGCCTCCATGCTCGGGACGACGGCCTCGATCGCGACCCACTCCTCGACCAGCGCCTCGGCGGTGGCGATGGTGTCGTCCACGTCGGCATCCCAGCCGGCGTCATCGATGTCGCCCTCGTCGAACGCGAACGAGCCGTCCTCCATGCGGAGCAGCTCGTAGAGCACGTCGGAGGGCTCGACGGCGTGGGGCGACACCGTGGTCGCCGCGGACGAGATGCTGCCCTGGCACAGGACCACCTCGCCCACACCGGTCGCGCCCGCCACCTGGAGGTGGCCGGACTTCGACGCACCCGACAGCAGCCGCAGCACGTCGGGAAGGGCAAATGACTTGAGGTCACCCTGAAGGGCCACAGCATCCTCCTGGAGGGATACGACGACGAGGATCGTGTCCCTCCATCGGCACCTGTGACCGAAACTGAAGGTTTGTTCCTAGGAGCGCGCGGCCGAGGCCATGACGTTGGTGTCAGGGTCGACACCGGTCCAGCACCGGATGGCGCGCGCCGCCTGGTGCACCAGCATGCCGATGCCGTCGATAGGCCGGGCGCCCGCCGATGCGGCCGCCCGCAGGAGCGGGGTCTCGACCGGCAGGTAGACGAGGTCGACCACGATCTGCCCCGCACGCAGGGCGTCCCGGTCGAGCGGGAGGGGGCCGGCATCGGTGGGCGAGGCCCCCATCCCGACCGAGGTGGCGTTGATGATCAGCTCCCCGTCCCGGATGTCGTCCGGGGTTCCGACCCGTCCGGTGGGACCGGCGAGCGCGGCCGCCGGCACCGCCCGCTCGACCGTCCGGTTGACCACGCACACCTCGGCCGCTCCAGACGCACCGAGGGACCGGGCCACGGATCGAGCGGCGCCGCCGGCGCCGAGCACGACGCAGCGCAGCCCGCTGGGGGTGACGCCTTCGGCCGCCAGCGCGTCGAGGAGGCCGTCGCCGTCGGTGTTGTGCCCGACCAGCTGATCGCCGTCCCAGGCGATGCAGTTGACCGCCTCCAGTGCCTCGGCGGCGGGGCTCAGGCGATCGAGCGCCGGGATCACGGCGTGCTTGTGGGGCATGGTGACCGACAGACCGCCCAGGCCGAGCACCCGCATGGCGTCGACCGCGGCGACGGCGTCACCGGGGGCGTCCTCGAGCGCCACGTAGGCCCAGTCCAGCCCGGCCGCGCCGAACGCGGCGTTGATCAGGGCGGGTGACCGGGAGTGGCGGAGGGGCGAGCCGATGACGGCGGCGAGGCGCGTGGACCCGCGCAGCGCGCCGATCCCGGCCTCGTCAGCCACAGCCCAGGTCCTTGGCCTCGCACTCCTGCTTGCCGGCGAGGAACTCCTGGTAGGACTCGGTGAACGTGTGCACCCCGGGATCGGTGAGCACGTAGTACAGCCAGGGCCCGTCCGCCGGGTGCAGGGCCGCGTCGAGCGCGTACTCCCCTGCCGACGCGATGGGCGTGGGCGGGAGGCCCGGCTGCTTGCGGGTGTTGTAGGGCGAGTCGCTCTCGTAGTTCGGCTCGCCGCCCTCGATGTCGGCCAGGTACCGGGAGGTGGCGTCGATGCCGAGCGGCATGTTCTCCCGCAGGCGGTTGTAGATGACGGTGGCCACCTTGGGGGCTTCGTCGGGGCTCCCCGCCTCCTCCTGCACCAGCGATGCCACGGTGAGCAGGTCGTAGGGCGTGACCTCGATGCCGTAGTTCTGGGAGATCGCTGACGCGGCGCCGTCGATGTCCATCGCCGTGACGCGCTTCTCCATCTCCTTGGTCATCTTCGTGAGGACGTCGACCGCGGTCTCCTCATCGGTGATGTCGTAGGTGGCCGGGAAGAGCAGTCCCTCGTAGGAGGTGGTCCCCTCGGGCTTGAGGGAGCTGGGCACCTTGCCCTGGTCCAGGGCGGCGTCGAGCTCCTCGACGGTGAGGCGCGGCACCTTCTCGTGGATGCGGGCGACGGTCTGGGCCACGGTGTAGCCCTCGGGGATGTTCACCTTGGTGGTGGCGATGCTGGCGGGCGTCCCCGGCCCGGCGTTCAGCACGTCGATGGCGTCGTCGAAGCTCGAGTTCTTGCGGAACGTGTAGGTGCCGGCCTGGACCGAGGTGAGGTCCTTGCCCCCGACGTAGAAGCCGAAGACGGTGGCGCTGGTGATGATCCCCTGGTCGTCGAGGATCGAGCCGACCTTGCTGGTGGTGGCGCCCTCGGGGATCTGCACCTCCACCCGCTCCCCTGGTCCACCGGGCGGGTCGACCTGGTTGTGGTACCACCACATGGCGCCGCCCACGATGCCGCCGATCACCAGGACGATCACGACCAGGGCCACCAACCAGCGCGGCACGCGGCTCTCGCCGGGCAGGTCGACGTACTCGTCGTCGTCAGCAGGGCGTCGCGGACGACGCGGCGGTGCGGCGGGCGGCTGGTCCGCGGGCGTGCGGCGCGCCCGGCGAGGTGCCGGTGCCGGGCCAGCTGCCGGCGCCGCTTTCCGTTCCCGGCGCGGCGCGTCGGCGGAGCGGCGCGGTGGACGGCGCGGCCCGCTCGACGCGGGGGCATCGGTCCAGATGTCCGGGTCGAACGACGCGTCGGGGCCAGCCCCGGCCGGGCGGTCGGTTCCTTCGTAGGTCACGGGCGAGCAGCCTCCTCAGCCGCCTCGTCGTCGGGTCGGTGGTCCAGCCAGTCCTGGAGGATCACCGTGGCCGCCACCTGGTCGATGACCTGCTTGCGAGCCTTGGCGTCGAGGTCCCCGCGCGCTCGCAGGGACCGATCGGCGATGCGGGTCGTCATCCGTTCATCGTGCACGACCACGGGCACCGGCACCACCTCGGCCAGCTCGTCGCGCTCGGCCAGCACGGCGGCGGCGGCCAGCCCGACGGTGCCGTCGAGGGCGATGGGGAGACCCAGGACCAGCGTCCCCGCCTCCCACTCCGCCACCAGGTCGGCGATCTGGCGGTGCAGCCGGGGGCGGTCGCCGTGGCGCTCCAGGGTGCCGATGGGCGTGGCCACCCGCTGGGCGTCGTCGGACACGGCCATGCCGATCCGCTTCGAGCCGAGGTCCAGGGCGAGCACGCGCACGAGCTGCCTAGGCGATGCCGGCCGCAGCTCGGGCCTGGTCGAGCGCCTCGTCGATGCGCGACGCGTCGCGACCACCGGCCACGGCCAGCTCGGGGTTCTTGCCCCCGCCCCCGCCGACGGTCTTGGCCGCGTCGGCGATGAGGCTGCCGGCATCGAGCCCGCCGTCCTTGGTGGTGGCGGACACGAGGGCCACGCCCCCGCCTTCGGGGGCGCCGATGAGCACCACGCCTCGGATGCCGGGCTGGTCTCGCACGGCGACGCCCAGGCTGCGCAGGTCGTCGCGGGCCAGGCCGTCGACCCGGGCCACCACCACGCCGTCGACCGCCTGGCCGGCCAGGTCCGATGCCCCGCCCGACGCCAGCTTGGAGCGCAGGGACTTGACCTCGGCGCGCAGGTCGCGGAGCTCCGCCAGGCGCTTGTCGATGCCGTCGAGCAGCTCGGCCTGGGGCACCCCGATGCGCTCCGCGACCGCCGCCAGCTCGGCCTCCTCGCGTCGGAGCCGGTGCCGGTGACCGCCTCCAGGCGGCGCAGGTTCGAGCCGATCGAGGACTCGGCGACGATCTTGATGGGGCCGATGTCGCCGGTGCGGCGGACGTGGGTGCCGCCGCACAGCTCCGTGGAGTGCGGGCCGGCCTCGAGCACGCGGACGATGTCGCCGTACTTCTCGCCGAAGAAGGCGATGGCACCCAGCTCAGCGGCTTCGGCCTTGGTGGTCTCGAAGTGCCGGACGGGCTCGTTGGCGAGCACGTCGCGGTTGACGAGGTCCTCGATCTCGGCGATCTGCTCGGGGGTGACCGCCTCGTAGTGGCTGAAGTCGAACCGGAGACGGTCCGGCGCCACCATCGAGCCCTGCTGCTTCACGTGGGAGCCCAGGACCTCGCGCAGCGCCCAGTGGAGCAAGTGGGTGCCGGTGTGGTTGCGGCGGATGGCGTCGCGCCGGTCGACGTCGATGGCCGCGACGACGATGTCGCCGACGTCGAGGGTGCCGTCGGTGAGCCGCACGACGTGGCGGTGCAGGCCGGGCAGCGCCTGCAGGGTGTCGACCACCGTTCCGGCGCCCGATGGGCCGGTGAGGGTGCCGGTGTCGCCGACCTGGCCGCCGGACTCGGCGTAGAACGGGGTGCGGTCCAAGAAGACGCTGACCTCGCCCGCGGCCCCGGGCACCACCGCCAGCACGGTGGCATCGACGGCGAAGATCTCCCGGCCGACGAACTCCGTGGTGCCGTGCTGGTCCAGGACCGCCTGGAACGCGTCGACCTCGTCGCCGACCGCGATGCCGCCCTTCTTGCCGCCGGCCCGGGCCCGCTCGCGCTGGTCGGCCATGGCCTCATCGAAGCCGGGACGGTCCACGGCGAAGCCGCGGCCCTCGGCGATCTCGGTGGTGACCTCCAGCGGGAAGCCGTAGGTGTCGTGCAGCTGGAACGCCACCTGGCCGGGCAGGTCACCGCCCTGGGGGACGGTGGCCAGCGCGCTGTCGAGGATGGTGAGGCCGCTGCGCAGCGTGCGACGGAACTGGTCCTCCTCGCGGCCGAGGATGCCCAGCACCGTGTCCGCGTTGGCGGCCAGGTTCGGGTAGGCGGTGGACATCAGCTCGATGACCCGCTCGGCCATCAGCGGCGTGATGGGCTTCTCCACGCCGAGCAGGTAGGCGAAGCGGATGGCCCGGCGGATGATGCGGCGCAGGACGTAGCCCCGGTCCTCGTTGGACGGGATGACGCCGTCGCTGACCAGGAAGGTCATGGTGCGGGCGTGATCGGCCAGCAGCTTGAGCGCCACGTCGGACTCGGGGTCGGCGCCCAGCACCTTGCCGGTGGCCACCTCGGCCGCCGCCACCAGGTGGCGCAGCTCGTCGGTCTGGAAGACGTCCGGGGCGCCGATGGTGACGCCGAGGATGCGCTCCAGGCCGGCACCCGTGTCGATGTTCTTGGTCTCCAGGGGCCGCAGCGTGCCGTCGGCGCCGCGGAAGTACTGCTGGAACACCAGGTTCCAGAACTCCACGAACCGGTCCTCGGCCGCCGGGTTGGCGGGGCCGCCGTCGGGGCCCATCTCCGGACCGAAGTCCCAGAACAGCTCCGATGACGGGCCGCAGGGACCGGTGTCGCCCATCTCCCAGAAGTTGTCCTT
>CALANQ010000453.1 GCA_937926025.1 uncultured Acidimicrobiales bacterium | reverse complement strand
TCGGGCAGCGGGTCCCCGCCGTGCTCGACGAGGTCCCGCCGCTGCCGGGTGAAGAAGCGCTCTACGCCTCCTTCCGCCTCATCCTCGACGCCGCCGCTTCCGATCCCGAGGTCGCGGTCCTGCTTGAGCAGATCGCGGTCGAGACCGACCGCGACGTCGTGCACCCCCTCTTCCACTGGTCCAACGTCGGGCTCCCCGTGGGCAACGGCTGGACCAGCTCGGACAACGGCGCCCAGTTCGGCACCGACTACTACACCCGCCTCGCCATCGCCCGCACCAACATCTTCGTCAACACCCCGCCCGAGACGAAGTACTTCTACAACCAGACCGACGCCGACGGCGACGACCTGCACGGCGACCACGCGTACACCGTGACGTTCCCCGCCGGGGACCTGCCCCCGGTGCGCGGCTTCTGGTCGCTCACCGTCTACAACCAGCACCACTTCTTCGCACCCAACGACCTCGTCCGGTACTCGCTCGGAACCAAGAACGCCGACCTGGAATACGGCGACGACGGATCGCTCACCCTTCACGTCCAAGCCACCCAGCCCACCGACGCACCGTTCGCCAACTGGCTCCCGGCACCGGAGGGCCAGCCCTTCTCGCTCTACCTCCGCGCCTACTGGCCCCGCGACGAAGCGCTCGACGGCACCTGGTTCCCGCCCACCATCGACAAGGCCTGAAACGCCCGGATCGAGGTCGCAGGATGAGGCGGTTGCCGGTCTTCACCTCGCTGAGCGGCTACAAGCGGCCGTGGCTCACGTCGGACCTGGTGGCGGGCCTGACCGTGTGGGCGGTGCTGGTGCCCGAGGCGCTGGCCTACGCCACGATCGCCGGGGTCTCCCCCGTCGTCGGCCTGTACGCCGCCGTGCCCGCGCTCGTCCTCTACGCCGCGTTCGGGTCGTCGCGGCACCTCGTCGTCGGCCCGATGGCGGCGACCGCCGCGCTGTCCGCCGCCGCCGTCGGCGACATCGCCACCCGGACGGGAGCGGACTTCACCCAGCTGACCGCAGCGATGGCCCTCGCTGCCGGCGTCATCGCCCTGGGCGCGGGCCTGGCCCGCCTCGGGTTCCTGGCATCGTTCATCTCCGGGCCCGTGCTGAAGGGCTTCATCATCGGCCTGGCCCTGACGATCATCGTCGGGCAGGTCCCGAAGCTGTTCGGCATCCCGAAGACCGACGGCGACTTCTTCGAGCAGGCGTGGGGGATCGTCACGCACCTCGGTGACACCAGCGGGTGGACCCTGCTCGTCGGCGCCGTGTCGCTGGCCACCGTGCTGGTGCTGCGCGCCGTCGCACCGAAGGTCCCCGGCTCCCTGGTGGTCGTCCTCGGAGCCATCGCCGCCGTCTCGCTTTTCGACCTCGATGGCCGAGGGGTCGCCATCGTCGGGCCCATCCAGTCCGGGCTCCCCCAGGTGGGCCTGCCTGATGTCGGCCTCTCCGACTACGGCGCGATCTTCGGGTCCGCCGCCGGCCTGGTCCTGATCGCGTTCGCCGAGGGACTTGGAGCCGCCAAGACGTACGCCGCCCGCGACCACGACCGGATCGACGTCAACCGGGAGCTGATCGGCCTCGGTGCCGCCAACCTCGGGTCGAGCGTCTGCTCCGGCATGGTGGTGAACGGCTCGCTGTCGAAGACGGCCGTCAACGGGGAAGCGGGCGCCCGGTCCCAGCTCTCCGGGCTCCTCGTCGCCGCCATGACCCTGCTGACCCTGCTGTTCCTGACCGGCCTGTTCGAGAACCTTCCCGAGGCGACGCTCGCCGCCGTGGTGATCGCCGCGGTGGTCGAGCTCATCGACCGGTGGGCGCTGGTGCGGCTCTGGCGCTCCTACACGGCAGCCCTCGGTTCCATCTACGGGGGGGCCGCCCGGGTGGACCTCATCGCCGCCCTCGCCGCCCTCTTCGGCGTCCTGCTGTTCGACACGCTCCCCGGCCTGTTCATCGGCATCGCCGTGTCGGTCGTGCTGCTCGTCTACCGGGCGTCGCGGCCTCATGTCGCGGGCCTCGGCCGGCGGCCCGGCGAGCACCACTGGGTCGACCTCGACCGCAACCCCGACGCCACCACCGAGCCGGGCATCGTCGTGCTCCGACCCGAGTCCGGGCTGTTCTACGCCAACGCCGACAACGTCAGCGACGACATCGCCGACCGCATGGACGACACGACCCGGGCCGTCGTGCTGGACCTCGCCTCCGTGCCCGTCATCGACGTCTCGGCGGTCGACATGCTGGTCGAGCTCGACAGCGACCTGGCCCGCCGCAGCATCACCTTCTGCGTGGCCCGGGACATCGGCCAGGTCAGCGACGTCCTCGAGACCGCCGGAGGCGCGTCCCTCCTCGAACGCGTCTACCCCACCGCCGACGACGCCGTCACCGACCTGACCCAGCCCTGAGACCGGGGCCGCGCCGGTCGAGCCGAAAGCGCCAGAAGCACGGGATGGGGTCAGGCTGCGACCAGGTGATCGCCATCGGCCGGCGGCGCCTCCCCGGCGATGCGGATGGGGAGGGCTGCCGCCGTCCAGGTGCTCGGCCCGTCCATCGCCTGCAGGTGGACGTGGGGTTCCGTCGAGTTGCCCGAGTTCCCGCATTGGCCGATCACGTCGCCGGCCGCGACCCGATCGCCTGGTGTGACCGTGACCGATCTGCGGCGGAGGTGGGCGACCAGGACGTGGACCCCGTCCTCGTCTCGGATCACCACGTGGTTCCCGAGCACGCCGATCGGTCCGAGCAGTTCGCGGACGGACTCGAGCGCGAAGTACGCCAAGGCGATGGGCGACGACCGGGACCAGTGGTCGCGCATCGCATCGTGGCGGCGCACGACCGTGCCGCTGATCGCGGCGTGCACAGGCTGCCCGAACGCTGGGTAGTCCTCGGGCCGGCGAGCGAGCGGCCACCACGCAAGGTCGTGCCGGGTCCCGTCGGCGGGATCGTCGACCAGATCGATCGCATAGGTCTGGGACCAGGCGTTGATCCGGTGGCTCGGCACCCGAGTGGCCGGGCTGTTGAGCGCGAGCCAGCGACCGCGGACCGGCGACGCCAGGTCGACGGGATCGGCTTGGGGTATCCCGGCGCGCACGTACAGGACCAGGGCGGCGATGAACAGGGCGACCGTTCCCACCTGCCACCAGACGGGGACGCTGACGAAGATCGGGACGAGCAACGAGATCAGTGTCACGACCACCAGCGGCATCCGGATCCGAGCCGCCAAGCGGCCGGACTGCACACGGGATGGGTTGCGGCTCACGGGGACCTCCTCGTCGGTCGAGCAGGGGCCTTCCCCATTCCCCGACCCCGCTCCGGCGAGACCCGTGACGCTCCTCACCCCGGCGCTCGGTACCGTCGAGCCCAGGCCCGACCGGAGGGAGCTCCTGCGGATCTGGTTCGAGGGCCTCGGGTCATGCCGGGTCACCGCCGACTGCTGCCGACAACGAGGCGATCTGGCGACTGATGGAGCGGGTGGAGATGCACCGTTGGACCCACTCCGACCGCGGCTCGCTGCACTGCTCAGGAGCGCGGCTCAACGGTTACGGCTGCGCCCTCGTCGTCGACGACTGGCAGGGCGCTCGCACCCACAAGCCGTCTCCGCCCGGCGACGTGCCGCGAGCCGTGAACGGAACCGACCCACGACCACCGCCGCTCGGAAACGCAAGAAGCCCCGGGATGTGATCCCAGGGCTTCAAGACGCCGACTTCTCGGAAGTTGGTGGCGGGGGCAGGATTTGAACCTGCGACCTTCGGGTTATGAGCCCGACGAGCTACCAGACTGCTCCACCCCGCGGCGGACTGATGACGATACCGGGGGGCTCCCAGCGATCGCAACCTGAGACGGTGACGGCTACGTCCCGGCCGACGTGGTGGTGGTCGTGGCCGGCTCGGTGGTGGTGGTCGTGGTGGACGACGTGGTGTCCTCGGTGGTGCCGTTCTGGCCTCGGAGCTCCTGGAGCTGCTCGGCCAGGCGCTCGGCCTCGGCGATCTTCTGGGCGTAGCCGACCTGGTCTCCCTTGCGGGCGGCGGCGTCGGCGTCGTCGAACGCCTCGACCAGCTGGTCGATGAGCTGGCCCTCCTGCTCGGTGAGGGTGCCGCTGGGCGTCGGCGTGTCGCCGGGCTGCTCGGGGTTGGCGCCGCCGGTGGGCACCGACGCCTCGTCGCCGCCCTGGACGCTGGTGGGGACCTTGTCGCCGAAGATCTGCTCGAGGGCGCCGTAGAGGCTGGTGCTGAGCTTCACATCGGACTGGTCGCCGGGGCGCCGGTAGTTGACGATGACGTACTCGATCTTGGCGGCGTTGGTCTTGTCGGCCGCGGACAGGAACGTCTGCACGTACAGCAGGGAGTTGCCGACGGGCAGGATCGACGGCGCGGCGAAGGTGCAGACCCGCTTGTCGGCGCAGAGGTCCTTCACCTTGGCGGCCACCTCCCCGTTGGCGAGGATGTCGGCGGCGGCCAGGTTCGGGCCCTCGGGCAGATCGCTCACGGGGAGCGTGTACGCCTTCAGGGTTCCGTAGTCCGGGCCGGGGTCGCTGTTGGCCACGATGAAGGCGCGCAGCTGGTTGTCGCCGCCGTCGCCGGTGCCGTCGTCGTCGCTGGAGGTCACGTAGGGCCGCTGGAGCACGAAGGACGGGTCGTCCTCGCCCGGCAGCTGCATCAGCAGGTACTGGGAGGGGTACTTGTCGTTGCTGGTGAGCTCCTGGCCGTCGGGGCCGATCTGGGTGTTGGAGTCACCGGACTTCTCGGTGGCGCCGGAGTCCCGGGGCACGCTCCACTCGTTGTTGCCGTCGAGGAAGTC
>CALANQ010000452.1 GCA_937926025.1 uncultured Acidimicrobiales bacterium | reverse complement strand
CGCAGCTGCACCGGGCGCTCGCCGCGCTGGAGGAGGAGCTCACCGATGCCGACTGACCGCCGCCCCGTCCCGATCGAGGACCTCGTGCGACGCTCCCTGACCGTCGTGGCCGACCGCATCGAACCGACGCCCGACTGGCCGGCCGTGCTGACCCTCGACGTGCCCATGGGCGACGCCACGGACGGCCCGTCGTCCAACGGCGGCCCACGCCCGGAACCAGCACCGTCCCGTCGCGTGCTGGCCGTCGGGGTGGCGGCGGTCATCATCACCCTGGTCGCCTCGGTCGCCCTGATCGTCAGCGCCCGGACCACCGACGACGTCCGCTCCGGACCTCCCACCACCGCCGACCGGCCGCCCACCACCACATCGACGCCGACCAGGGTCGGCGAGCAGATCACCGTCGACGCCGACGCCCTTCCGCCTGACGTGGTCTTCCTGGACGAGGAGGTGAGCCGCAACGGCATCGTCAGCGCGGTGTTCGGCCCGCCCGGTGCCGACCCTGCGGAGCAGGCACCGACGGGTCCCACGATCCGCATCACGGCCTATCCGGTCACACCCAACGGCAGCGCGCTGGTGGACCGGGCTGCGGCCGCCTATCCCGACGCCACGTTCTCCGAGGTCGACGGCCATCCGGCCTTCACCGCCGCAACCACCGGCAACCCCGGTTGGACGACGCTGTCGTGGGAGCCCCGTCCGACCCTGGCCATCGCCGTGACCACCTCCGGGATCGAGGCCGAGGCGCGGGCGCGGGTTGCGGAGACCGTCCGTCTCCAGTCCACCTCTGTCGCCACCCAGCCATCGACAGACCCGGCCATCGCCGCCCGGCAGCTGAGCGTCTCGTTCGGCGGGACGTTCCCCGACGGGCTCGCCACCATCGACGTGGTGCACAGCCCCGAGGACTTCACCCTCCAGTGGCGCGGAGCCCGCCTCCCGGCCGCGGCCCAACCCGAGGTCGCCTTCGAGGACCAGACCGTGGTGTTCATCGCCCTGGGCGATGAGGGCTGTCCCTCCGAGGAGCTCCGGTTCAGCGGCCGGAAGGGCCGGATCCAGGCCGACCTCGTGGAGCCGGCCACCTGTGCCCAGCCGTTCGGATCGGCTCTGCCCCGCACGTACGTCTACGCCCTCGACAAGGCCGAGATCGGGGCGCCGGCCACCCTGACCGTCGACGCGACACCGACCCGCAGCGGCCCGAACGCCAGCATCCGGGTCGAGGGCGGCTGACCGAGGCGCGGCTGTCCGAAGGGCGCTCCACCGGCCCCGCCGGTGGGGACGAACCGGCGTCGAGAACCAGGAGAGCCCCGCCCGAAGGCGGGGCTCTCAACATGGTGGGCCGAGTTGGATTTGAACCAACGTAGGCATAAGCCGACGGGTTTACAGCCCGTTCCCTTTGGCCACTCGGGCACCGACCCAGGACGAACGATCGTAGTGCCAGCACCCCGGTGGTCGGCAAGCGGAACCGGTCCGGTGGGCGGCGGTAGTGTCGACGCCATGCCCAGCTTCGATGTGGTGTCCGAGGTCGACATGCAGGAGGTCCGCAACGCCGTGGACCAGGCCAGCCGGGAGCTGGGCCAGCGCTACGACTTCAAGGGCACGAACTCCTCGATCGAGCTCGCCGACGACGCCATCAAGATGGCCACCGCGTCGGAGGACCGCCTCAACGCCCTCAAGGTCATGCTCGAGGAGAAGCTGGTCAAGCGCCACGTCTCGCTGAAGTCCATCGACTACGGCAAGGTCGAGGATGCCTCCGGCGGCACGGTGCGCCTCAACGCCGCCATCGTGGCGGGCATCTCGTCGGACAAGGCGCGCGAGCTGAACAAGTTCATCAAGGGCCTGGGGCTCAAGGGCATCCAGTCCTCCACCCAGGGCGACCAGCTGCGGGTCACCGGCAAGAAGCGCGACGACCTCCAGGCCGTCATCGCCAAGCTCAAGGAAGCCGACCTCGGCATCCCGCTGCAGTTCAACAACTTCCGCGACTGAGACCACGGTGGGACCCACCCGGGGGCGCGCAGAGCAGCGCCCCGCTCGGGTGGGGGAGCGGGGCGCTGCGGGTGGGTCACTCGGCGGCGGGATACCGGCGACCCAGGCTGGGAGGCGGAGCGGCTAGTGCTGCCACTCGCCGGAGCGGAGGCGGGCGATGCGGTCGGCCATCGGCGGGTGGGTGGAGCCCATCCGCACCGAGAAGCTGGACTTCTGCCCGGCGAAGGGGTTGGCGATGTAGGCGCTGGCCTGGGCCGGGTTGACCGTGCTCGGGACCAGGCGGGTGCCCTGGTCGAGCTTCTCCAGCGCCCGGGCCAGCGGCTCGCCGGTGCCGAGCAGGCGGGCGCCGCGGCGGTCGGCCTCGTACTCCCGGCTGCGGCTCAGCGCGGCCTGGAGGAAGGCGGCGGCGATGGGCGCCAGGATGGCGATGGCCAGCGTGCCGAACACGTTGTCGTTGCGGTCGCGCCCGCCGCCGCCGAACATCGACGCCCACATGGCCATCTGGGCCAGGAACGTGATGCCCATGGCCACCGAGGCGGCCACCGAGCTGATCAGGATGTCCCGGTTGCGGACGTGGCTGATCTCGTGGGCCAGCACGCCCTGGAGCTCCTCCCACGTGAGCACGTCGAGGATCCCCTTGTTCACGCAGACCGCGGCGTGCTCGGGGCTGCGGCCGGTGGCGAAGGCGTTGGGCTGGGGATCGGGCGACACGTAGAGGCGGGGCATCGGGATGTCGGCCCGCTGGGCGAGGTCGGCGACGATGGCGTGGTAGCGGGGCATCTGCTCGGCCGACACCTCGACGGCGTTGGCGGCCTTGATGGCGAGCTTGTCGCTGAACCAGTACGAGCCGCCGGTGAACAGGAGCCCGAGGGCGAGGCCGATCGCGGCGCCGCCGGTGCCGCCGAGCGCGCCGCCGACGACGATCATCAGGCCACCGATCCCGGCGAGGATGACAGCGGTCTTGGCGTTGTTCTTCATGGCGATCCAGGCCGGGTGGAGGGGGTGCGGCCTTGTGCTCGCAACCTATCCACAGGCCCCGAAAGCGGACGTAAGCCCCATCACCGTCGAAGCCGCCCACCGCCGTGGGGTGGGCGGCTGACTCAGTCGTCCTTGGTGTTGGTGGCGGCCCGGGTGCGGATCTCCTCCACCACCGCCGGGTCCGCCAGCGTGGTGGTGTCGCCCAGCTCCCGGCCCTCGGCGACGTCGCGCAGCAGGCGGCGCATGATCTTGCCGGACCGGGTCTTGGGCAGGTCGTCGGTGAAGACGATGAGCTTCGGCCGGCTGATGGCGCCGATCTTGGTGGCCACGTGCTGACGCAGCTCCTCCCCCAGCTCCGGTGAGGCCGAGATGCGGCCCTTCAGGGTGACGAAGGCGACGATGGCCTGGCCGGTGGTGTCGTCCTTGGCACCGACCACCGCGGCCTCCGCCACCTGGGCGTTGTCGACCAGGGCGGACTCGACCTCGGTGGTGGAGATGCGGTGGCCCGACACGTTCATCACGTCGTCGACCCGGCCGAGCACCCAGAGGTAGCCGTCGTCGTCGATCTTGGCGCCGTCGCCGGCGAAGTACCGGCCCTCGTACGTGCTCCAGTACGTGTCCCGGTAGCGGTCCGGGTCCCCCCAGATGCCGCGCAGCATCGACGGCCACGGCCGCGTCAGGGTGAGGTAGCCGCCGCCGCGCTCGACGACCTTGCCGTGGTCGTCCACCAGCTCAGCGCCGATGCCCGGCAGCGGGAACGTGGCCGACCCTGGCTTGGTGGTGGTGGCCCCCGGCAGCGGCGAGATCATGATCGCCCCGGTCTCGGTCTGCCACCACGTGTCCACGATGGGGCAGCGCTCGCCGCCGATGACCTGGTGGTACCACATCCACGCCTCGGGGTTGATGGGCTCCCCCACCGAGCCGAGGACCCGCAGCGACGACAGGTCGTGCTTCTCGGGCTCCTGGCGGCCCCACTTCATGAAGGTCCGGATGGCGGTGGGCGCGGTGTAGAGGATGGTGACCCCGTACTTCTCCACCAGGTCCCAGAAGCGATCCTTGCCCGGGGTGTCCGGCGTGCCCTCGTACATCACCGACGTGGCCCCGTTGGAGAGCGGGCCGTAGACGATGTAGCTGTGCCCGGTGACCCAGCCGACGTCGGCCGTGCACCAGTAGACATCCTCATCCGGGTGGAGGTCGAACACGTACTTGTGCGTGAACGTGGCCTGGGTGAGGTACCCGCCGGACGTGTGGAGGATGCCCTTCGG
>CALANQ010000451.1 GCA_937926025.1 uncultured Acidimicrobiales bacterium | reverse complement strand
GTACAAGGCGCTCAGCGCCATCCCGGGCGTCACGGTGCTGGAGCCGGAGGGCGCGTTCTACGCGTTCCCCAGCTTCAAGGCGGTCCTCCAGCGCCCGGTGCTCGGCCGTCAGGTGCACACCACCCTGGAGCTGGCCGATCTCATCCTCGACGAGGCCAAGGTGGCCATCGTCCCCGGCGAGGCGTTCAGCGCGCCGGGCTACGCCCGCCTGTCGTTCGCCCTGGGCGACGACGACCTGGGCGAGGGCATCCAGCGGATCGCCGACCTGCTCGCCAAGTGAGCACCGGGCTCACCATCCGAGCCGAGGAGCAACGGGACCAGCCCTCGGTCCGGGAGCTGGTCGCCGGTGCGTTCGGCGACCTGGGCGTCGCCGAGCTGCTCGACGACCTCCGCACCTCCGACGCCTGGCTCGGCCTGTCGTTCGTGGCCGAGCTCGACGATGAGATCGTCGGCCACGTCGCCTTCTCCCGGGCCTGGGTCGACGATCCCACGGAGCTGGTGGAGGTGCTGGTGCTCAGCCCGCTGTCGATCCGGCCCGACCACGCCAGCAAGGGCATCGGCACCGCACTCGTGATGGAGTCGCTGGAGCACCTGGGGCCACGGACCGAACCGCTCGTCTTCCTCGAGGGCGATCCCGGCTTCTACTCGCGGCTCGGGTTCGTGCCCGCGGAGCCACTGGGGTTCCGGGCTCCGTCGATCCGCATCCCGTCCCGTGCGTTCCAGGTGCGGCCGCTCCCCGGCCGGCCCGGACGGGTCACCGGTGCCCTCGTGTACCCCGATGTCTGGTGGCGCCACGACGCCGTCGGCCTCCGCGCCCTGCCCTGACCCGCAGATCGGGGCTCGGTGCCGTTCGGTAGGGTCCCCGGTATGCGGGCAACGAACGGTCGCCGCCGGTGGCGGGGTGGAGGCGCCATCGGCACGGCCGCGGTGACGGTCGGTCTGGTGCTGGGTGCAGCGGCGTGCGGGTCGAGCGGCTCGGAGGGGATTGCGGGCTCGTCCACCACCGTCGCCGGGTCGACCTCGGTCCCGGACGGCCCCGACGCGATCCGGGTCGCCATCGTGGCCGACAGCGAGGTGCCCGACGAGGTGATCGACCAGCTCGACGCCCGCGGCGACGTCACGGTGGTGTCGCGGGTGGCCGAGCCCGGCTGGACCATCGAGCAGCTCGACCCGGGGTTCGACGCAGCCCTCGCGGGCGACGCCGACGTGCTGGTGTACTCGGCGGGCGCGAACAGCCTGCTCACCACGGGGATCGGCGGGACGCTCGACCTGCTCCAGGCCCGGGTCGACCGGGCGAAGGCGGCAACGTGCCTGGTGTACGTCCTCCCGTCGTCCGATACGTCGTCGCTGCCCGAGCCGAGCCGCACGCAGGCCGACGACCTCCTCGCCGGCTTCGGCGAGGTGACCGACGGCTGGGGTGTGGGCGTGGTCTCGTACCCCGCGATCGCAGCGACCATGGCCGACGAGGGCCAGCGGTTCTATGCCGAGGGCGAGCTCGGCGGGTTCCATCCCGGCACCCAGTCGTACGGTCGCATCGTCGACGCCCTGGCCCAGGAGGTCGCAGCATGTCGGTAGGTCGCAAGCCCACGGTCCCCTACGGCGCCTGGCCGTCGCCCATCACCGCCGCTCGCCTGGTGGAGGGAGCGGCCGGGGTCGGCGAGATCCGTTCCGACTGCGACGACATCTGGTGGAACGAGCAGCGGCCCGGCGAGGGTGGCCGCTCCCAGCTGGTGCGCTGGTCGCCGGGCGGTCACCGCCACGACCTGTTCCCGGCGTGGGACCCCACGGGGAGCGGTCCGAACTGGAACGCCCGCACCGCGGTGATGGAGTACGGCGGGGGCGCCTGGGGCGTGCGCGACGGCGTGGTGGTGTTCGCCAACTGGGCCGACCAGCGCCTCTACCGGGTCGACCCCGGCAGCGAATCGGTGCCGGTTCCGATCACGCCCGAGCCCTCGGTCCCGCGCGGGTACCGCTACAGCGAGCCCACCTGGCTGGACCAGGACGAGTTCCCCGGTTGGATCGTCTGCGTCCGGGAGTCGCACGAGCCCGACGCGGTCGCCGCCAACGGTGAAGCCGTGAACGAGCTCGTCGCGCTGCCGCTCGATGGGAGCGCGGTGGATGACCCGAGCCAGATCGAGGTGCTGGTCACCGGTCCGGACTTCGTCCACTCGCCGGCGACCCACGGCATCCAGCTGGCCTGGATCCAGTGGGACCACCCGCGCATGCCGTGGGACGGGACCGAACTGGTCCGGGCCGACATCGCCGTGGGCGACCGCGGTGAGCCGGCCTACGTGTTCGGATCCGACGGTGTCGGCGGCGACGTCGTGGCCGGCGGCCCGGCGGAATCCATCGTCCAGCCCGGCTTCCGAAGCGACGGGTCGCTGGTGTTCTGCACGGACCGGACCGGGTGGTGGAACCCCTGGGTCATCGGCGGCCCGGTCGAGGCTGACCCGCCTCCGGCCCGCGACCACTTCGAGGCGAAGCCGGTCATCGCTGACGGCGGGATCGATGGGGAGATCGGCGGACCGCTGTGGGTCGGTGGTCTGCGCTGGTGGACGGAGCTTGCCGACGGGCACCTCCTCGTCACGTTGCGCCGCGACGGCGCCGACACCCTGGCGGTCATCGACCCCGATGGTCGGCTGCGGGAGCTGGAGACATCGTTCTCCGAGGTCGACCAGGTGGTGGCGGGACCCGGCGACCTCGACGCCCTCGTGGTGGCCGGCACGCCCACCGGGGAGACCGCCCCGTACTCGGTGGAGGTCATGGAGCCGGGCGGCGACTGGCCCACGGCCGGGCTCAGCCGCCTGCGCCCGCACCGCGAGCTGCCGTTCGGCACCGAGTGGTTCTCCAAGCCGACCCACATCTCCTTCCCGTCCGCCGGCGGCCGGACCGCGCACGGGCTCTTCTATCCGCCGCACAACCCCGAGGTGGAGGCCCACCACGAGGAGCGGCCCCCGCTGGTGGTGATGATCCACGGCGGTCCCACGTCCGCGGCCCGCAACCGCCTGGAGCTGGCCAAGCAGTTCTGGACCAGCCGGGGCTTCGCCGTGGTCGACGTCAACTACGGCCGCCCCTACCGCGACCTGCTCCAGGGCAACTGGGGGATCGTCGACGTCGAGGACGCGGTGGCCGCAGCCCGCCACCTGGCCGACGAGGAACTGGTCGACGGCCACCGGCTGGCCATCCGGGGCGGGTCCGCCGGGGGCTACACCACCCTGGCCGCCCTCTGCTTCCACGACGCCTTCAAGGCCGGGGCCAGCCACTACGGCGTGGCCGACCTGTCGGCCCTTGCGGCTGACACCCACAAGTTCGAGAGCCGCTACCTCGACAGCATGGTCGGCCCGTACCCGGAGGCGGCCGCCACCTACGACGCCCGGAGCCCGGTGCGCCACACCGAGGGCTTCTCGGCGCCGCTCATCGTGCTGCAGGGCAGCGAGGACGAGGTGGTCCCGCCGTCGCAGGCCGAGATGATCGTGGCCGCCCTGGCCGCGAAGGGCATCCCGCACGCCTACCTGCTGTTCGAGGGCGAGCAGCACGGGTTCCGCAAGGCGGAGAACATCGTGCGCGCCCTGGAGGCGGAGCTCTGGTTCTACGGCCGGGTGTTCGGCTTCGTTCCGGCCGATCCGATCGAACCCGTGGAGGGGGCCGTCGGCCTCGGCTGATGCGTCGGGCCCCTGGTCAGGGGAACATCGACCCGCCGGTCTGGATGAACCGGATGGTCAGGGCGAGCGTGGTGGCCGCCATCAGGATCATCCACCAGCGGGTCCAGCCGGTCATCCGGTTGCGCTCCCACGCATCCCAGTCGATGCCGGGTTCGTCCTCGCGCTCCTCGTCGGCGTCGTACACGGAGACGAGGCTACGCGGGCATTGGCGGTTTCGCAGGGCGACCCGGCAGACTCGGAGCCCTATGGCTCGTGTGCTCGTTTCCGAGAAGATCGCTGATGGAGGCCTCGATGCGCTGCGCGCCGCAGGCCACGATGTGGACGTCCAGCTCGGGCTGTCCCCCGAGGAGCTGATCGAGGCGGTCAAGGGTGCGCACGCCCTGATCATCCGGTCCGCCACCACGGTCACCAAGGAGGTGCTCGACGCCGGCACCGACCTGGTCGTGGTGGGCCGCGCCGGCATCGGCCTCGACAACGTCGACGTCGCCCACGCCACCACCCGCGGCGTGATGGTGGTCAACGCACCGCAGAGCAACATCCTCTCGGCGGCGGAGCAGACCATGGCGCTGCTTCTCGCCAACGCCCGCAACATCCCGCAGGCCCACAACGCGCTGGTCCAGGGCCGCTGGGAGCGGTCGAAGTGGGAGGGCGTGGAGCTGGCCGACAAGACCCTCGCGGTCATCGGCCTGGGTCGCATCGGCAAGCTGGTGGCCCAGCGGGCCATGGCCTTCGGCATGCGGATCATCGCCCACGACCCGTTCATCGCCCCGGACCGGGCCCGGGCCATGAACATCGAGCTGGTGAGCCTCGACGAGGTCGCCCTCCAAGCCGACTTCCTCACGCTCCACGTGGCCAAGACCCCCGAGACCATCGGGCTGATCGATGCCGAGTTCCTGGCCAAGGCCAAGCCCGAGCTGCGGGTCATCAACGTGTCGCGCGGCGGCATCGTCGACGAGGCCGCCCTGGCCCACGCCATCAAGACCGGACAGATCGCCGGCGCAGCCCTCGACGTGTTCGAGAAGGAGCCCACCACCGAGTCGCCGCTCTTCGAGCTGCCGTCGGTGGTGGTCGCCCCGCACCTGGGCGCCAGCACCCGTGAGGCCCAGGACAAGGCCGGCGACACCATCGCCGAGCAGGTCGGCCTGGCCCTGGCGGGCGAGTTCGTGCCGTTCGCGGTGAACGTCGCCGCTGCCGAGGCGAGCGAGACGGTGCGTCCCTACCTGGGCGTGGCCGAGCAGCTGGGCCGCATCTTCGGCGGCCTCGGCGAGCAGCTCCCGGCCACCGTCGAGGTGGAGTACCAGGGCGAGCTGGCCGGCTACGACACCCGCATCCTCACGCTCTCGGTCCTGAAGGGCCTCTTCGAGACCGTCAGCGACGATCCGGTCTCCTACGTGAACGCCCCGCAGCTGGCCACCGAGAAGGGCATCGAGGTCAAGGACTCGTCCACCTCGAGCAGCGTCGACTGGATCAACCTCATCTCCATCTCAGGGGGCGGGCACCAGATCGCCGGCACCCTGGTGGGCCTCAAGGCCGAGGCCCGCGTGGTGCAGATCGACGGGCACTCGCTCGACGTGCCGCCGTCGGCGAACCTCCTGGTGGTCCGCAACGACGATCGCCCCGGGGTCATCGGCCGGGTCGGCACCATCCTCGGCGACGCCGGGGTGAACATCGCCGACATGGACGTGGGCCGCTCGGCCAAGGCCGACGGCGCGCTGATGGTCATCGCCACCTCGCAGCCGGCTCCCGCCGACGTGGTGGAGTCCCTGCGCACCTGCGACGGCATCACGCACGTCGCGGTGGTGGCCGGCGCCTGACGCTGGCCGGCGGACCGGGGCCTCAGGCTCCGGTGAGCGTCAGCGCTTGGCGGCGCGCAACCCGTCGGCCTCGGCGCTGGCGGCATCGGCGTAGCAGCGGTCCGGGTTGGTCCGCTCGTACGCGAGGCCCCCGGGCTGGTGGTAGATGCCGCTCTTGACCTTGGCCTTGATGGGGTAGCCGTCGGGGCAGGCGCCGTCGACGGGGTCCACCCAGGACTGCGCACCCGTCGGGGCGGCGGGCGGGGCCGGCGCATCGTCGTCCGGCACGAGGGAGGTGCTGTCCTCGGCGGCGACCGTGGGATCGGCGGGGGCGGCCACCAGCGGCTCGAGCTCCAGCTCGGGCTGATCAGCCGCGGCTGCGGGCGCCTCCGGCGTGGCCGCCTCGGGCTCGGGGGTGGGCACCGTGGGGTCCTCGGGGGCGGGGACCAGGTCGGCGCCCTGGTCCGGGTCCGGCACCGTGGGGTCGGCCGGGGCGGGGACGAGGTCGGGGAGGGGTCCGCCCTTGACCGTGGGGTGGTTGGAGAACGAGGGCGCCGGGTCCCCGCGGAGCTGCTTGACCAGGAAGGCGACCAGCGCTCCGAGGCCGATGAGGACTGCCAGCTTGCGCACCTTGCGATCCCGCATGGCTCCGCACCCTACAAGCGATCGGAGGGGTGTCCGCGCGGCGTCGGTTGCGCCTGCTCCCTCCTTGTCCGTATTATCCACCGAAGCACTAGGAAAGGTCGAGAATGCGCAAGTTGATCGTGCTCGCCATCGTGGGGTTCTTCGCCCAGCTCATCGACGGGGCCCTCGGGATGGCCTACGGCGTGACCTCGTCGTCGCTCATGCTCGCCGCCGGCCTGGCACCCGCCGCCGCCTCCGCCTCGGTGCACCTGGCGGAGATCGGCACCACCCTGGCTTCGGGCGCATCGCACTGGCGCTTCGGCAACGTGGACTGGAAGATCGTGCTCCGGCTCGGGGTGCCCGGCGCCGTCGGCGCGTTCGCCGGCGCCACGTTCCTCTCCGGGCTCTCCAGCGATGCCGCCAAGCCGTGGATGGCCGGCATCCTCCTCGCCCTCGGCGTGTACGTGCTGGTCCGCTTCACGTTCGGCTCCCTCAAGACCCCGGAGGGCAAGACCTCGCTGCGGGCCCGGTTCCTGAGCCCGCTCGGCCTGATCGCCGGGTTCATCGACGCCACCGGCGGCGGCGGCTGGGGCCCGGTCGCCACGCCGACCCTGCTGGTGTCGGGCAAGGTCGAGCCCCGGAAGGTGATCGGCTCGGTCGACACCAGCGAGTTCCTGGTGGCCATGGCGGCCAGCATCGGCTTCTTCATCGGCATCGGCAATGAAGGCGTCAAGCTCGGCTACGTCCTGGCCCTGCTCGCCGGCGGTCTCCTGGCGGCACCCATCGCCGCCTACCTGGTGCGGGTCATCCCGCCGCAGCTGCTCGGCTCGCTCGTGGGCGGGTTCATCGTGCTCACGAACTCCCGC
The DNA here is from genome assembly GCA_937926025.1 of uncultured Acidimicrobiales bacterium. Classification (GTDB taxonomy): domain Bacteria; phylum Actinomycetota; class Acidimicrobiia; order Acidimicrobiales; family Iamiaceae; genus Aquihabitans. The sequence goes on along the minus strand of CALANQ010000451.1, from coordinate 19,424 downwards.
ACCATCCTCAACTCCTTCGACGTGACCGGCGCTCCCGCCGCAGCGACCTACGTCTCGATCCTCGTCGGGTGGGCGGCTGCCGTGGCCTGGTCCACCAAGCGCTACCGGTCCACCCAGACGGGGGGCGTCGCCCCCGAGGCCGACGGCTCCCTCCCCCTGGTCGCCCCTGCTCGCTGAGGCGCCGCGCTGCCGGGGCTGGCTGGACGCGACGTTCGCGTCGAGGAGGCCGACCCGCCGCCAGCGACGATCCCGGGGGATCGACGGGGTCAGGCCATGCGGCCCGACTGCCAGGCGAAGGCAGCGAGCTCGACGCGGTTCCTGGCGCCGAGCTTGGTCTGGAGGCTCGCCAGGTGGGACTTCACGGTCGAGGGCGACACGAAGAGCAGTGCCGCCATCTCGGCGTTGGTGTGGCCCTGGGCGACGAGGCGCAGCGCCTCCTCCTCGCGTTCGGTGAGGGGCTCGATCGGCTCGGGCACCGCCGAGCGGCCGGCCGACGACTCGGTCACGTGGCGGAGCAGGCGCAGCGTCACCTGCGGTGACACGAGGGCATCGCCGCGGGCGGCGGCCCGCACCGCCTCCACCAGCAGCGCGGGCCCGGCGTCCTTGAGGAGGAAGCCGCTGGCCCCGTTGACCAGCGCGGTGTGGACGTACTCGTCGAGGTCGAACGTGGTGACCACGACGACGCGGATCGGGTCCACCGCGTCGGGCCCGGCGAGCAGGCGGGTGGCTTCGAGGCCGTCGAGCTCGGGCATGCGGATGTCGAACAGGCACACGTCGGGCCGCAGGTGGCGGGCCCGCTCGACGGCGGTCCGTCCGTCGGCCGCCTCACCGACCACCGTGATGTCACCGGCGGCCTCGAGGATCATGCGGAAGCCGGTGCGGACCATCTCCTGGTCGTCGGCGAGGAACACGCGGATCACGGCCCGCCTCCGTCGAGCGGCAGCCGGGCCTGCACCGACCAGCCGTGCGCCGGCGGGGCCACCGGTCCGGCGACGAGCGTGCCGCCCAGCGCGTGGGCCCGTTCGGTCATGCCCACGAGACCGTACCCCGGTCGGTCCGAGCGGGTTCCGCCCGGCGGGTGGCGGCCGTCGTCCGTCACCGTCACGACCAGGTCGGACCCGTCGCGCCGCACGTCGACCGCCGCGCCGGTGGCATCGATGGCGTGGCGACGGGCGTTGGTGAGCGACTCCTGGACGATGCGGTGCGCCGACGCCGCCACGGTGGTCGACGCCGCCTGCCGGGCCGCGTCGTCGACGTGGAGGCGCACCGGCAGACCGGTCCCGGCGCTGGCGGCGGCGAGGTCGTCGAGGCCGGCGAGGCCCACGGGCGGGGCGGTCGGCGCCGGGCCGTCGGGTTCGTCCTCGCGCAGCGACCCCACCAGGCGCCGCATGGCGTCGAGCGCCTCCTTGCCGGCGCCCTCGATCCGCACCAGCGCGGTGCCGGCCGCCGACGGATCGCGGTCGGCCACCACCTGCGCGGCCTGGGCCTGGACGACGATGCCGGTCACGTGGTGGGCGACGAGATCGTGCAGCTCCCGGGCCAGCTCCAACCGTTCGTCGCGCCGGGCGGACTCGGCGGCCAGCGTCTCCCGGTGGTCGAGCGCACGGAGGTAGATGCCGATGCCGACACCGGTGCCGTAGAGCCCGCCGAACGCGATGGCGAGCAGCAGCCGGACCTGGTGGTCCATCGGCCACGACAGCATCAGGACCACGCCGCCGGCGCCGGCGAGCGCGGCTGCCGCGGCGTGGGCCGCCGGCAGCCTCCGCACCAGCGACGTCACCATGGCGGCCAGGGCGGCGATCGGCGCGAACACCGGGTAGCCGTAGCCGAGGTACAGACCGGCGGATCGCCGGAGCAGGATCAGCCCGGCGATCCCCACGAGGACGGTGACGAAGCTCAGGATCGGCAGGCGCCGGCGCAAGGCGACCGCAGCGAGCGAGCCGACCGAGGCGATGAGGCGGACGCCGGCCGGGTCGTCGTTGACCAGGGCGTAGATGTCCACCACCACGCACAGCGCCATGCCCACCAGCACCAGCGCGTCGACGACGCCCGGGCCGATGCGTCCCGCCCGGTCCCAGAGCGTCGGCGCCGGGGCGGGCGTCGGTGGCGTCGGTGCCGTCACCCTCACGACCCTACGGGTGGTCCGGTGCTGGCGGCTCCCCCGAACGGCCACGCCGGTCTGGCCGATCGGCTGACCAAGCGTGGCCGTGCTGCCGATGCCCCCGGCGCCGCCGATCCCGACGATGGGACCATGACCTTCGCCTCCGCCTTCACCACCGCTGCGTCGGTGCTCGGCATCGCCGGGCTCGCGATCCTCGTCGGGGCCGCCATCGTGGCCGCGCTCGCTGACCTCGCCGCGACGGACCTCGTGCCTGCCCGCGTCGTCGAGCGCACCGGTCAGGAGGTCCGGTCGTGACCCTCGCTCCCAACCTCGAACCGACGGTGGCGGCCCGTCCGCCAGCTCCGCCGGTCTTGACCGGTCGCGGTCTGCATCGATCGTTCGGCGACACCGTCGCCCTCGCGGGGGTGGACCTGGACATCCGCAGCGGCGAGGCCGTGGCCGCGATGGGTCCGAGCGGCTCGGGGAAGAGCACGCTGCTGCACTGCCTCGCCGGCATCGAGTCGCCTTCCGCCGGCGAGGTCTGGCTGGGTGCCCAGCGCATCGACCACCTGGGCGAGACCGCCCGCACGGCCATCCGCCGTCGCCGGTTCGGGTTCGTGTTCCAATCGGGACACCTGCTCCCCGAGCTGCCTGCCGAGGAGAACGTCGCCCTCCCGTTGCTGCTCGAGGGCCACGCCCGCCGCCGGGCGGTCGCCGAGGCCCGTCGCTGGTTCGAGCCGCTCGGCCTGGCCGGGCTCGAGCGGCGGCGGCCCGGCGAGCTGTCGGGCGGCCAGGCGCAGCGGGTGACGATCGCCCGCGCCCTGGTCACCCAGCCCGCGGTGGTGTTCGCTGACGAGCCCACCGCCGCCCTCGACCGGTCGACCGGTCACGAGGTGATCGGCCTGCTGGTGTCGGCGGCTCGGACCTCGGGCGCGGGCGTCCTGATCGTGACGCACGACCCCGAGGTGGCAGCAGCTTGCGACCGGACGATCCTGCTGAGCGACGGAGCCGAGGTGCGCGGAGGCGTGCACGCCGGGGGGAACGGCGCATGACCGTCATCCGCCTCGCGTCGTTGCTGTGGCGCCGCGGCGGTGCCCGCCAGCGCGCCACCCTCGCCCTCACCGCCGCTGGCGTCCTCGTGTCCACCGTGCTCGCGCTGCTGGTGGTCTCGGTGCTGCCCGCGCTCAGCGCCCGCGCCGATCGCACGGCGTGGCGCACCCCGCTCCAGTACCGCGACATGAGCCAGCACGTCGGTTTCGAACGCACCACGGACGACTCTTACGGAGGCGTCGGCATCATGCGCGTCGACCTGGCTCCGTCTGCGGTGGGGGACGGTTCGTCCGCGCTCCCCGCGCCCCCCGGGCTGTCGCGGTTCCCTGCCCCGGGCGAGTTCTTCGCGTCGCCCGCGCTCGCTGACGTGATGGCGTCGTCGCCGAAGGAGGACCTCGCCGACCGCTACCCCGGCCAGTTCGCAGGGACCATCGGTCCGGCGGGCCTGGCGCACGACGACGAGCTGGTGGTGGTGGTCGGACGCGAAGCGGGTGCCCTCGACCACCTCGACCACGCCGACGCGGGCACCACCGCCTACCGCGGGCTGGTGAGTCCGATCGACGGCTTCGCCACCCGGATGGGCGAGGTGGCTGCGACCGCCGATCCCGCCCGTCAGGACGATGCCGAGACGTACCGCGTCCTGGCCCAGATGGCGGCCGTCCTCCTGGTGGTGCCGACGGTGCTGCTGATCGGCGCCGCGGCCCGGCTCACGGCGGCCCAGCGGTCCCAGCGACTGGCTGCGCTGCGGCTGGCGGGCGCGACGCCGGGCACCGTGATCGCCCTCACCGCGCTGGAGATCGCCGGGGCGGCGGCCGTCGGCGTGGTGGCCGGCATCGCCACCTACCTCCTGGTGCTCCCGCTGGCCGCGCACATCCCACTCGGCGGTGGCCGCTTCTTGGTCGCCGACCTGCGGATGGCCCCTGCCGCGCTCGTCGCCGCCGCGCTGGTGGTCCCGACGCTGGCGGTGATCACCCTGCGCAGCGTGGTCGGCGGTCCGCTCCAGACCACCCGCCGCGCCCGTCCCCGCCGCCCTCGGGCGGTGCGCCTCCTGGTGGTGCCGCTGTCGTGGATCGCGTTCGTGATGGCGGCCTCGACCATGCGCGACGGCGGCAGCAGCGTCGGGGTGCTCATCGGGCTCGGCGCGGTGATCGTCACCCTCGCGGTGATCGGCCCGTGGCTCACCTGGCTGGTGGGCGCGGTCATAGGCTGGGTCGCCCGCGGCCCGTCGACGCTCATCGCTGCCCGTCGCATCGCCGATGACCCCAAGGCCGCCTACCGCACGGTGAGCGGCATGGTGCTGGCCGGCCTCATCGCCGGCTTCCTGTTCGGCGTGCTGCCCACCATCGACTCGGTGGCGCTGCCCGGCGACCACGCGACGGCCCTCGCGCTGGAGGTGCCGGCCGAGGACGTCGGTGCCGTGTCCGCCTCGCTCGACGAGCGGGTACCGCACTCGGTCCGGTGGTGGGAGGACGAGGACGGCGAGGGCGGGCAGCCGCCGATCGCACCCGACCTCGGCGACGGCACCTCGCGCACCGATGCCGATGTGCGCACCGGCACCGTGCTGGTCGCCGATCGGGCGAGCATCGAAGCGGCCCGGACGGCGGTGCTCGCCGCGTCACCCGACGCGTCGGCCACATCGCCCGACGAGCTGACCGGCGAGCGGGTCCTGCTCGACGACCTGAAGCGGGCCTCCACCGTGATGTCGGTCGCCGCGCTGGTGATGGCCACGGCCGCGGCCGGGATCGGCGGGGCGGCGGCCATCCTCGACCAGCGGCTCACGCTCGCCCGGCTGCGGCTGGTGGGCACGCCGCTCGGCGTCCTCCAACGAGCAAGGCGGTGGCAGACGTTGGTTCCGCTGGGGCTCGCGAGCGTCGGGGCCATGGCCTTCGGTGCCACGGCCGGCCTGGTGATGATGGCGGCGTTCGGCGTGTCCGACGAGCGCATCGCGCCACCCGGCCTGGCATCGAGGGGCCTCATCGGCGCGACGGCGCTGGCCGCCGGCCTCGGGGTTGTGTCCCTCACCCGGCCGCTGCTGGTGGCGGTGAGCCGCTCGACCCCGAGGGACGACGGCTAGACGCAGTCGCGCTCGTAGGTGACCAGGAACGCGAGCAGCGTCTCGCGGAGCTGGGCGGGGGGCTCGGGCGCAGGACGACCGGCAGCGATCGCCTCGGACCGCTCCTTGCGGTAGCGGGGGAGGGTCTTGCTGGCCGCCTCGAGCTTGGGCTTGAGGTCCGGGGGCGCACCGGGGATGAGCCGGTCGACCTCCGCCACGTACGCCAGATCCAGCACGGCGTCGATCTGCGCCTGGAGGTTGTACTCGACGCGCACCGAGCCGTCGGCGGCTCGCAGCACCCGGCCGGCCTCCACCGTGGCCCGCGAGCAGAAGCTCCCCTGGCGGGAGGGCTCCGCCCGGGTCCACAGCAGGACGCCTGCGGCGAGGAGCGACAGGACGAGGGGGAGGGCGACGATCACGCGCTGACGGGTCACGGCCGTTGCACCACCGTGATCGTGAGATCGGTCCCGTCGGCCTTCTCGAAGGAGGTCTCGGCGACGATCCGATCATCCGGACCCAGGTCCGGGGTGCCGTTGGAGACCACGAGGTTGCCCTGATCGCCGGGTCGGCGACCGGTCCGGCGGTCGCCGTACGCCCGACCGAAGCCGTCGTCCTCGACGGTGACCGCCCAGCCGGCGTCCTCCAGCGCGAGCACCAGTCCCGGTCCCACCGTGATGACGCTCTCGCCGCCCTCGAAGGTCACGTGGTAGCGACCGGACGGGAGCGACCCGGTGAGCTGGTGGGCCAGCGACGAGGTGGGTGCCTGGAACCGCGCATCGCGGATCTCCGCCGGGTGGGTGGCGGCGACCACCCAGGTCGCCGCGAGCAGCGCGACGGCCAGCCCGATCCCCGGTGCCACCCGGCGCCCGGCCGAGCGGACCCGGTCCGGCAGGAAGAGCCAGGCCGCCCACGCGAGCGACAGCCAGAACAGGAAGGAGGTGATCCACGGCCAGCGGAAGCTGTCCGAGCGGTAGGCGCTGATGGGTGGCGACCCCGACCAGGAGGCCAGTGCCGCCAGCGCGACGGTGCCGGCGACCAGGTAGAGGAGGCTGGCGCTGGGCTTCCGCTTGGCGAGGCGTTGGTAGAGCGACAGGCTGCCGGCCAGGCCGATCACGAGCGCGGCACCGAGGACGCCGAGCGCGCTCCGCTCGCCGAGGAAGCCGTAGGTGCCGGTGGTGCGGACGAAGAGGGGGATCGGTGCCACCGCGTTCACCAGGCGCTCCACGACGAACAGCGGCCCGAGGCGGGGGCCGTCGGCCCCCTGCGTCCGCCAGAGGGCGGCGACGTTGCTCGGGCCCACCAGCTCCTGGGCGATCGGAGGGAGCCAGCAGGCGATGCCGATCCCGAGGGAGGCGAGCAGCCAGGTCCGGTTCCGCCGCAGCAGACCGGGTCGGCGGCGGTGCTGCAGCACGAGGCTCCCGGCGACCACCACCACGAGGGGGAGCACCAGGGAGGCGGCGGCGACGTGCGGCTGCGCGGCGAGGCTGGCGAAGGCGACGAAGACCGGCGTCACCCGCAGGTCCCCCGCTAGGACGCACCAGGCGGCCAACGCCGCCGCGATCAACGGGTAGGTGGGGAGCTCGGAGTTGAACGGGTCGAACAGCGTGAACGGACCGATCGAGTACACGAGCAGCGCCAGCATCGCCGCCACGATCGCCAGCAGGGCAGGGCCGCCGCGGCGGTACGCGAGCCAGGCGGAGGCGGCCAGCGCCGCGCCGTTCAGGACCGCCACGCCGGCGAGCAGGCCGATCGACGGGCCGAACAGGCGGATGCCCGGGCCGAGCAGCCAGTTCTCGATGGGGCCCGGGTGGTTCGAGGGGATGCCGGAACGCTCCTGGCCCGTGGTGGGCTGCCCCAGGAGCGGCGCAGCAGGGGTCCACGCGTCGCGGGCCCGCAGGCCGATGGTGGCGACATCGCCGGTGGCGACCCAGCCGTGGGCCAGCGTGCGGAGCGCGGCGGCCATGGGCACGATGGCGAAGAGGGCGACCGTGGCGATGACGGCGACGCGCCGCCAGCCGTCGAGGTCGGCGATCCGGTGGCCGGGGCCGCGACCCGGGCGGGTGGTCGGTCCGCGCGCCCCGTCGGTCATCGGGGACGGTCTAGCGCGTGGTCGGCAGCCAATCGGGCCGAGACGACTCGAACGTGGCGATGTCGTCGCTCTGGCGGAGGGTGAGGCCGATGTCGTCGAGGCCCTCCAGGAAGCGGTGCTGCACCGCGGCGTCGAGGGGGAACTCCACGGTGAGGTCGATGGCGGGCGCCTCCACCGTGCGCCGCTCCACGTCGATGGTGATCTCCAGGGTGGGGTCGGCCTCCACGGCACGCAGCAGCTGCTCGCCGACCTCGGGGGCGACGACCACGGGGATCAGGCCGTTCTTGGTGGAGTTGTTGCGGAAGATGTCGCCGAAGCGGGGTGAGATGACGGCCTGGAAGCCGTACTGCTGGATGGCCCACACGGCGTGCTCGCGCGACGAGCCGGTGCCGAAGTTGGGGCCGGCCACCAGGATGGTGGCGCCCACGTACTGCTCCTGGTTGAGGACGAAGTCTCGGTCGTCGCGCCACTCCGAGAAGAGGCCCTTCTCGAACCCGGTGCGCTCGACCTGCTTGAGCCAGTCCGAGGGGATGATCTGATCGGTGTCGACGTCGGACCGATCGAGCGGGACGGCGGTCCCGGTGACGATGCGTACTGCTTCCATGGTCAGGCTCCGATCAGAGGTCGTCGGGGGTGGCGAAGTGGCCGGCGATGGCCGTGGCGGCGGCGACGGCCGGCGACACGAGGTGGGTGCGCCCGCCCCGGCCCTGGCGGCCTTCGAAGTTGCGGTTGCTGGTGGACGCCGAGCGCTCGCCGGGGGCGAGCTTGTCGGGGTTCATGGCCAGGCACATCGAGCAGCCCGGGTCCCGCCAGTCGAAGCCGGCCTCGGTGAGCACCCGGTCGATGCCCTCGGCCTCGGCCTGCTCCTTGACCCGCCAGGAGCCCGGCACCACCAGGGTGCGCATGCCCGACGACACCCGCCGGCCCTTGGCCACCTCGGCCACGGCCCGCAGGTCCTCGATGCGGCCGTTGGTGCACGACCCGATGAACACGGTGTCGACCGCCACCTCCTTGAGGGGCTGGCCGGCGGTGAGGCCCATGTACTCCAGGGCCCGCTCGGCGGCGTTGCGCTCGGTGGGGTCGTCGAAGCTGGTCGGATCGGGGACCGAGGCGGTGATGGGTGCCACCTGGCCGGGGTTGGTGCCCCAGGAGACGTGGGGGAAGATCTCCGCCGCGTCGAGCACGACCTCCTTGTCGAAGGTGGCGCCCTCGTCGGTGGGCAGGGTCTTCCAGTAGGCGACGGCCTCGTCCCACGCGGCACCCTTCGGGGCGTGGTCGCGGCCGTCGAGGTAGTCGAAGGTGACCTGGTCCGGGGCGATGAGCCCGGCCTTGGCGCCGGCTTCGATCGACATGTTGCAGACCGTCATGCGGCCTTCCATCGTGAGCGCCCGGATGGCCGAGCCGCGGTACTCGGCGATGTGGCCGATGCCGCCGCCGGTGCCGATGCGCCCGAGGATGGCGAGGATGATGTCCTTGGCGGTGCTGCCGGTGGGCAGGTCGCCGTCGACGGTGATGGCCAGGGTCTTGGCCGCGGCCTGGGGGAGCGTCTGGGTGGCGAGGACGTGCTCGACCTCGCTGGTGCCGATGCCGAACGCCAGCGCGCCGAACGCGCCGTGGGTGGAGGTGTGCGAGTCGCCGCAGACCACGGTCATGCCGGGGAGGGTCAGGCCCTGCTCCGGGCCGATGATGTGGACGATGCCCTGCCCCGGCGTGTTCATCGGGTGCAGCGTGATCCCGAACTCCTCGCAGTTGTTGCGGAGGGTCTGGACCTGCTTGCGGGAGATCGGGTCGGCGATCTCGAGGTTGGTGTTCTCGGTCGGGACGTTGTGATCCTCGGTGGCGATGGTCAGCTCGGGGTGGCGGACGCCGCGACCGGCCAGGCGGAGGCCGTCGAACGCCTGCGGGCTGGTGACCTCGTGCACGAGGTGCAGATCGATGAAGAGCAGATCGGGCTCTCCGGGGGCCTGGGACACCACGTGGGCGTCCCAGACCTTCTGGCTCAGGGTCTTCGGTGCGGACATGACGGCTCCGGTTCGCAGTGCTGCTTGCGTTGTCTCAATATATGGGACAACAATGTCAACTGATGGAACAGAGCGTAAGCGGTGTCGGCGTCCTCGACAAGTCGGTCCGGGTCCTCGACGCCGTCGCGCTCGCGGCGGGGCCGCTGACGCTCGTCGAGCTGGTCGACGCCACCGCGCTGCCGAAGGCCACGGCGCACCGCCTGGCCTCGGCCCTCGAGGTCCACGGCCTGCTCCGGCGCGACCACGAAGGCCGGTACCTGCTCGGCGTGCGGCTCATCGGCCTGGGCCGCGCCGCCGCCGACGACTGGCCCCTGGCCGAGGCGGCCCGACCGGCGCTCGAGGCGCTGCGCGACGCCACCGGCGAGAGCGTGCAGCTGTACCGGCGCGACGGCGAGCACCGGGTGTGCGTGGTGTCGCTCGAGTCGCCCCACGAGCTGCGGACCATCGTCCCCCAGGGCTCCCGGCTCCCGCTCGGGGTGGGCTCGGCGGGGCGCATCCTCGCCGGCACCGCGGCCGACGCCCGGTGGACGGCCAGCGTGGGGGAGCGGGCCCCTGGCGTCGCCTCGGTGAGCGCCCCGATCGTGGTCGATGGCCGGCTGGTCGCCGCCGTCGGCATCTCCGGTCCGCTGGGCCGGCTGGGCGACCATCCGGGTGACCGCCACGGGAGCGCCGTCGCCGCCGCCGCCGATGCGATCGGTGCCGCCGCGGTCGGGGTCCATGCCTGATCGCCCGAACCGGACATCGGTCCCGGGCCCGACGGCGGGCCACCCCGGTCCGGGCTGGCAGACTGGCGGGACGATGGTCTCCCCACCCCAGGCCTCCGACGCCTCGGCGCTCGACCGCATGCGGCTCCCGGCGGTGCCCCTGTGCAGCTGAACCCGGCCAAGATGGCCCGCCCCGTGCACGCGGACGGGCGGCGCTACGTCCCTGCCATCGACGGCCTCCGGGTCCTCGCTGCATGGGGCGTGATCTCGGCGCACATCGGCTCGGAGTTCGGGCCCACCCACAACCTCGTCGCCTACTACGGCGCCGCCGCGTACCCGGCGCTCATCGTCTTCTTCACCATCTCCGGGTTCCTCGTCTACCGGCCCTTCGCCCGAGCCGCCCTGGCCCCCCGGCCGAAGGCGCCCAGCGACCGCAGCACCAACTTCTGGATCTACATCCTGCGTCGGGTGCTGCGGATCTTCCCGCTCTACTGGGCGGTCCTGACCGTCGCCATCATCTGGAACGGCCCCGGCAACCTGCACTCGCTCGCCGACTGGGTGCAGGCCATCTTCCTCCTGCCGTTCCCGGATCCGATGAAGCTCCTGGCCGGGCCGCTCGGCATCGCCATGTGGACGCTGGCCATCGAGCTGCCGTTCTACGTGGTGGTCCCGCTCTTCGCCGCCGGCGTCAAGAAGCTGCGGGCCCGGGTCGCCCCCGAGTCGTCGATGTTCCACGTCCAGGTGCTGGCGTGCGTGGCGCTGATCCTCTTCTTCTTCCCCCTCGGGCTGGTCTTCAGCGGTGAGCTGGCCTTCCCGGTGATGAGCCTGCCCACCGGCATGCTGCTCGCCGTCCTCGAGACCCGCCAGGCCCTGGTCCGCCGGCGGTACCGGGTCATCCGCGTGCTGGCCGACAACTGGTGGCTGTGCCTCGTCGGGTACGTCTGCCTGGTGTTCGTCGCCGCCCGGCTGGCGCTCGACGCCTACAACGTCGAGGGCGTCACCGACCCGTACGACCACATCCGCAACATCTACTTCCCGCTGCAGATGGCGATGGCGCTGCTGCTGTTCATCCCGGTGGCGTTCGGCCTCCGGCGGTCGCTGATGGTGCGCTTCATGGCGGCGCCGCCGCTGCAGATCATGGCGCCGCTCACCTACGGCATCTACCTCTGGCACGTCCCGCTCATCCGCCACACGTCGGAGTGGTTCGGACCCGGCTTCCTCGGCTTCCCGTTCATCGGGACCAAGGGGTTCGGCATGCCGACGATCTTCATCGCCATCGGCCTCGCCATCGTCACCTTCGTGTTCGTCGAGCTGCCGGCGGCCAAGCTCCGCGACTACGTCGACCGGTGGAGCCGCGGCCAGCACGGCGCCGGCGAGCCCGAGGACGAGCAGCCCGAGGACGAGGAGCAGTCCGAGTTCGGCGGCGGTGCCGATCGGCTGGCGGAGCAGATCCCCGAGCGGCTCTGGCGCCCGGACCTCAAGGCGCCGGTGTACGTGCACAATGTCGGCGAGGGCGACGACGACTACTCCGATGCCGAGGCGCCGCGGGACGACGTGGTGGCCGACGGCGACCATCCGGCCGATCAGCGCGAACCGGCCCTGGCCGGCGCGGCGGCCGGAGCGACCGCCAGCGCCCCCAGCGGGGTGGGGCGCCGGGCGATGAGCCGGGCCGGCGAGGACGCCAACCCGCAGATGCGCGCCGTCTGGTGCGAGCCCATCGACGGCTTCCGGGCCATCTGCGCCTGCCTGGCCGTCATCGGCCACACGTTCCTGGCCACCGGCATCATCCCGTTCGCCGGCGTGCTGCACGTGCTGGGGATCCTGGTCGCCCTCTTCTTCGCCATCTCGGCGTTCGTGCTGTACCAGCCGTTCATCGAGGCCGACGTGCGCGGCCTGCCCCGCCCGGCCGCGGTCAGCTTCTGGGTGCGGCGGCTCCTGCGCATCTACCCGCTCTTCGCCTTCGCCCTCACCGCGTACCTGCTGATCCTGCCCGAGGTCCGGCCCGAGAACTGGTGGGGCTACGTGCGCCTCTACCTGTTCCTGCAGATCTTCGGCGAGGAGCTCAGCGGCTTCAAGGGGATGCCCTCGGCCTGGTACCTGTGCAACGAGGTCATCTTCTACTTCCTGATCCCGCTGCTGGCCCTGGCCGCGGCCCGCTGGTCCAGCAACCGGCGCCTCCGCAAGCCCGCCGACCGCCTCCGCGCCCACATCATGATCGGCTGGGGCATGGTCTTCTTCGGCCCGCTGCTGCGGACGCTGATCTACGCCGCCGACGTGCCGGCGCCCACCTCCCTGCCGCTCAGCCACCTCGAGTTCTTCGGGTTCGGCATCATCGTCGCCGGCTACACGGTGGGGGCCCGCATGGGCATCGCGCCACCGTCGTTCTTCCGGTGGGTGCGCCGCAACACCCGGCTCACCTACGCCCTGGTGCTGATCCCCGCGGTGATGCTGGCCGCCATCGCCGAGGTCTGGGGCGACGGCACGGGCCTGTGGCAGGACGGGAACATGGAGGACCGGCTCCGCTTCTTCCCCTACCTGATCGCCGTCTTCCTGCTGATGGCGGCGGCCGCCCTCGGCCCCCGCAACGACCCGGCCAACCGCTGGCTGTCCCACAAGCGCTTCAAGCCGCTGTCGGCCCTGGCCCTGCACATCTACCTGTGGCACCAGCTGGTGCTCGGCGTCCTCAACCTGATGCTGCCCCACGGGCTCGGCGAGATGGACTTCGCCCCGCGCTGGATCGAGGCCATCGTCATCTGCGCCGCCGCCCTGTTCGGCACCATCTCCGTGGCGTGGGTCACCCAGCCGATGACCGACTGGCCCTACGAGCGCTACCGCCAGCTCCACGGTCTGCTGCGCCGAGGCGCCGGCCCGTCGGGCGCCGCCCGCCCGGCCCCGTCGGGCACCCAGCCCGCCAGCGCCGGCTGACCGAACCCAGATTCCAGGGCCGCTCCACAGCCCGACCTCCGTGGGGGGACGGCGCACGCACCACCCAGATCCACACGGAGGTCGGTGGGGCCGACGGTCAGGTGGTGAGGGCGGCGAAGGCGGGGGTGAGCTCGTCGAGGACGTCGAGGGGCCGGTCGTTGGCGATGACCACGATCACCTCGCTGGCGCCGGCGTCGACGTACTCGTGGAGCTGCTGGGCGACCTCGTCGGCGCTGCCCCGCAGCAGGAAGCCCATCAGCGGCGCCGGGTCGAAACCGAACCAGTGCTCCAGCTTCGCCGCGCCCTGCTGGGCGCTCTCGATGGCCGGCACGTCGACGAAGGTGACCACGGCCTTGGTGATGTCGTGGTGGTTCCGCCCGGCGGCCTCGGCCTCCTCCTCCATCAGGGCCCGGTGGCGGGCGAACCAGCGGGGCGAGCAGAGGTACGGCAGCCAGCCGTCGCCCAGGCGCGCGGCCCGGCGGCGAGCGGCCTCAGCTCGGCCGCCGACCCAGATCGGGATGTCGACCGGCGCCGGGTTCATCCAGCGGGTGCCACCCGCTTCCGACCAGATGCGCCGGATCTCCTCGATGGACTCCTCGATGACCCGGCCCCGGGTGGCCATGGACTTGTGGAGCCGCTCGTACTCCTCGACGTTCTCGCCGATGCCCAACCCGCAGACGACGCGACCGGGCGCCATCATCTGGGTGTTGGCCATGGTCTTGGCCACGGTCACCGGATCGCGCAGCGGCATCTGGAGCACGCACGAGCCGATGGTGATGGACGTGGCGTGCGACGCGAGGGCCGGCAGCGACGACTGGGCGTCGATGGCCTTCGAGTGCCAGAGGATGTGATCGGCCAGCCACAGGCCGTCCGCGCCGGAGGCCTCGACCCGCTGCACCACCTCGGCGACGTTGCGCCAGCGGCCGTCCGGGTCCTGCGGGAACTCCGAGAGGCAGATGCCCAGTCGGGGTGCGGAGGAGGGATCGGCGCCGGCGGTCATCTCCGCAGGCTAGGGCGACGGATAGGTTGACCAGGTGGTCGCACTGGTGCTGCGCGGGGACGAGATCGTCGGTCAGGCGTGCGCCGACGCGCTCGAAGCCGACGGGCACGTCGTCGAGATGGTCGACGACGCCAGCGCCGTCCAGGCTCGTGCCGCCGAGGCAGACGTGCTGGTCGTCGTCCCGCCGATCCCCGTCGTCGGACGATCCGGGGGCGGGGCCACGCTGTCGTGGCTGGAGACCGTGCACGCCGCGGTCGCGGCGGTCTCGCCGCCCATGCAGGCGCGCGGCGACGGGCGGATCGTGCTGGTCGTGGTGGCCTCCGGGCTGCCCGGCCGATCCGCCACTGATCAGACCAGCAGCGCCATGTGGGGCGCCGTCGGGCTGGCCCGGACCGCCGCCCGCGAGCTGGCCCCCCACGGGGTCACCGTCAACGCCGTGCGCATCGGCCTGGTCGACCACCCGGCGCTGCGCGACGAGGCGGCGGCGGACCCGGCGGTGGCCGAAGCCCTGGCGGCGGTCGAGCGGCAGGCTCCGCTGCGGCGCACGGTCGCACCGTCCGACGTGGCCGCGGCGGTGGCGTTCCTGGCATCGCCCGCCGCGGCGTACGTGACCGGTGTGGTGCTGCCGGTGGATGCCGGGCTCACCATCGGGCTCGGGGGCTGAGGGCCCCGACCGGAGCCCCGGTCAGAACGAGAAGTAGATGAAGGTCCGCTGGGCGGGCCCCGACATGATGATGATGGCCACCACCATCAGGCCGAAGGCCACCGCCCGGGCCGGGGTGACCGGGTCGGGTCGGCCCGCCACCGCCTCCCGACGAGCCTCACGGCGGTCGACCAGCACGAGGGCGAGGATGCCGATGGCGGCCATCCAGAGCAGATCGGCGCTCGGGGTGGTCCCGCCGAAGCGAAGGAGCGCGCCGTACAGCTCCAGGGCGTCGGTGATGCTGCGCCCCGCGATCAGCGGGAAGGTGGCCATCACCAGGGCCAGCGCGATGGCCAGCGCCACCCGTTCGTTCGGCGGCTTGGGCAGCATCGCCTTCGAGCGGGCCCGCCGGGCCCGCTTGGTCTGCTCCCGGCGCTTGGCCGCACGCCGGGTCTGCAGCGTGCGCTCCACCACGATGATGACGCCGGACACCGCTCCCCACAGGACCCAGCCGATCGTCAGCCCGTGCCAGATGCCCAGCACGAAGAAGGTGGCGAAGAGGGCGAGGTGCTCCCGTGCGGCCGACCGGCCGCCGGCCCGCAGCGGCCGGTAGATGTAGTCCCGGAACCACATCATCACCGTGAGCTGCCAGCGGCGCCAGAAGTCGGCGTAGCCGGTGCTCTTCGTGAGCGGCATCAGGGAGTTGCGCTGCATGTCGATGCCGAGGAACTTGGCCGACCCGCGGGCGATGTCGATGTAGCCGGTGACGTCGAAGTAGCCGCCCACCAGCACGGTCACGAGCAGCACCACGACGTGGACCGGGCCGAGCTCGGCCCGGTCGCGCAGCGGGACGATGGCCAGCTCGATCATCGGGTCGGCCAGCGCGACCTTCTTGAAGAGGCCGACCAGGCAGAGCTCGGCCGCCTCCGCCCACTGCACCCGGTCCGGGAGGCGGGGGGTGCTGTGGAACGCCGGGATGAGCTTCTTCGCCCGGACGATGGGCCCGGCCAGGAGGTGCGGGAAGAACGAGATGTACAGCGAGACGTCGATGAGCGACCGGTTCGGTGCCAGGTCCCCGCGGTGCACGTCCACGAGGTAGCTGATGGCCTGGAACGAGAAGAAGGACAGGCCGACGGGCACGATGAACCGCCCGGCGACCCCGGGGCCGACCCGGTCGATGCTGGTGGCCTCGAGCAGCTTGAACACGCCCAGCGAGCTGGCCGATGCGACCACGCACACGGCGGTCGCCGCCGTCCGGACGCCGCCCTCCTGCTTGGCGATGATGATGGCGCCCGCCCAGGTCACGATGCAGACGGCCACCAGGATCCCGACGGCCGGCACGTTCCAGGCGGCGTAGAAGGCGATCGACGCGGCCAGCAGCCAGGCGGGGCGGAGCTTGACCGGCAGCAGCCAGTTGACCAGCACCGCAGCGAGCGCGAACCCGGCGTACTCGAAGGACGCGAAGTTCACGGAGCGACGATCGCCAGCTCAGGGGCGAACCGGGCGAGGCGGGACAGGGTGTCACCGGGTCCCGCCTCGAGTGCACGGTCCACGCCCCACCGCCGCGCCGCCGCCACCGTGGCCGGCCAGTCCACCGGGTCCACCAGGCTGCGGGCGATCCCGTCGACCAGTTCCGCTGCGGTGGCCATCGCGGCCTGGGACGTGCTCGACAGCACGGGCACCCTCGGGTCGTGCACCATCGCCTCGTGCAGGGCGTCGCGCAGGTCCGCGACGAACGGGGCCATGAGCGGCGAGTGGTAGGCGCCATCGATGGGGAGGCGCCGCGCCACGGCGCCGCGCTCGTTGGCCCGGGCCGTGACCTCGTCTACTGCGGCCACGTCGCCGGAGAGCACGATCTGGGTGGGGGAGTTGCGGACGGCGATGCCGAGGTGGCCGTGGCCCTCGTCCACCACCTCGGCGGCGAGGTCCAGGACGGCGTCGGACGTCCAGCGGTTGACGGCCGTCATCGCCCCGGGCCGGACCAGCTGGGCGCGGTGCCCGAGCTCGGCGCGCAGGACCACCAGGTCGAGGCCGTCGGTGGGCGACGCAGCGCCGGCCCACGCCGCCGCCGTGATCTCCCCGAGGGAGTGGCCGACGGCCAGCTCGGCGACGAGGTCCCCCGAGCGCACCAGCCCGGCGACGTAGATGGCCGGCTGCGCCACCCGCGTGTCCAAGCCGTCGAGGGACCGCCAGTCGCTGCTGCCCAGCCGTCGGGCCAGGGTGCGCACCAGCTCGTGGTCGGGGTGGGCCTCGAGGGCGGCGATCGTGGCCCGCCAGTCGCCGCCCTGGCCGGGGAAGGCGAGAGCGGTTCCGGCGGGCACACGCGGCATCGTAGAGGGTGCCGTTCGGGGGCCAGGGAGATTCGGCGGCCGTGACCAGCGAGGACCGTCAGCGGATCGGGGCCCAGCTCCGGGAGCTGGCCGGCCTGGTGGCCAGCGACGACCTCGACGGTGCGGCCTGGGCCGAGGTCAGCGAGCTGCTCGCCGCCGCCACGGCCCGGTTCCCCGAGCCCCGGGCTGCCGAGACCCGGTTCGCCCGCAGCGACCTCGAAGCTTCGAACCACCCGATCGCCGAGGGCTCCAGCGGCGTCTACCCGACCCTGGACCTGCGGGAGGACGACGGGGTGCTGACCGCCGAGACGCGCTTCGGCCCTGCTTGGGAGGGGCCGCCCGGCCTGGTGCACGGGGGCTTCCTCGCCGCCGGGTTCGACATGGTCCTGTCCGCCGCCGCCCACCGCGTCCTGAGCCACTCGGTGACCCGCCGGCTCCAGCTCCGCTACCTGCGGCCCACCTACACGGGCGCCCTGCTCCGCTACGAGGTGCGGGCGGGTGCGCGCGACGGCCGTCTGCTGGAGCTCCACGGAACGCTCCACTGCGACGACGTGCTCACCATGCGGGCCTCTGCGCAGTTCGCGTCGCTCGACCGCACCCGGTTCGCGGACCGCCGCTCGGGCTGAGCGGCGTGGAGAGCGAACCGGACCGGTAGTCTGGGCGCTCGTCTGCCGACGTCGACCTGCTGCTGCCTCCTGCACGGACCCCAGAGATGGCCATCCTCACCCTGATCACGGTCGACGGCCCCGCGGTCGCCATCGGCGACGCCACCGTCCCCGTCGGGCTTCCCGGCCTGCTGGCGCTCGAGGCGCTGCTCCGCGGCACGACCCCGGACATCGACCAGCTCGCCGCCGGCGATCCAGCGGTCCGCACCACGCTGGTGCGGCTGGTGCACCTGGTGGAGGACGCCGGTCCGGGCTCGGATGTGCCGGCTCCGCCAGCGGCCCTGCCGGTCGCCGCCGAGGCGCCCAGCCGGGTGGCGTTCGACCCGGAGCGCCCGCTGCTGCTCCTGTCGCCGTACCCGCTGCTCGCCGACGGCCGGGGCTTCACCCTGTGGCGGGTGGGCGAGCCCGACGGCGTGGTGCTCGATGCGCACGAGGTCGCCGTCCTGGCGGCCTTCGCCCGCCCCACGGCCGCGTCGTCGCTGCCCGTCGATCCCGCCAACCCGATCCTCGCCGATCGCGGCCGGCTCGATGCGGTGCTGGCGGCGTGGTGCGACGCCGGGCTGCTCGGAGATCCGGCCGCCGTGGCCTACCGCACCGGGTGGGAGCGCAAGCGCACCACCACCCGGGAGTCGCACGACCGGGCCCGGACGCTGCTGCGCCAGCATGAGGAGCTGCTGGCGGCTCGCCCGCCCCGCAACGGGCGGATCCCCGTGTACGGCGCCGAACGCGGTCCCACCATGGGGCCGCCGCTGGCGCTGGGGATGATCTTCGCCGCAGCCGCCGCGCACCAGGACGGCGCGCTGGTCGAGCGGTACGACTTCGTGCCCGACTGGCGGCTGCGGCCGGGGGCGGTGCGCCGAGCGGTCCAGGACGGGCCGGCCGTCTTCCTGTTCTCCAACTACGTGTGGTCCGCCGAGGAGAACCTGGCGCTGTCGGATCTGGTGAAGGAGGTCAGCCCCACCAGCCTCGTCGTGCACGGCGGACCGAGCGCCCCGCGCTACCCGGGCGACCGGGAGCAGTACTTCGCGGACCACCCGTCCGTCGACGTGATCGTCCACGGCGAGGGCGAGGTCACGGCGGTGGAGCTGCTGGCGGCGCTCGACGGCGAACTCACCGGCGACCTGTCGGTGCTGGCCGACGTGCCGGGCATCACGTTCCGTCCCCGCCCTGGAGCGGCGCCCGTCACCACGGCGGACCGCCCGCGGATCGCCGAGCTCGACGTCCTCCCGTCGCCCTACCTGACCGGCGTGTTCGACGCCTGGAGGGGCACCACGGTGCTGGCGACGATGGAGACCAACCGCGGCTGTCCGTACGGCTGCACGTTCTGCGACTGGGGGGCGGCCACCAACTCCCGGATCCGGCAGTTCGACCTGCAGCGCGTGTTCGACGAGATCGAGTGGCTGGCGGAGGCCCAGGTCCCCAACGTGATCGTCGCCGACGCCAACTTCGGCATCTTCGAGCGCGACATCGCCATCACCGAGCACATCGCCGCGGTCAAGGCCCGCACCGGGTTCCCGCACCGCCTGGCCACCAACTTCGCCAAGAACACGGTGAAGCACCTGGAGTCCATCGTGGGCATCCTCTGCGAGGCCGACCTCGACGTGAACGGCGTCATGTCCGTGCAGTCGTTCGATCCCGAGGTGCTCACCATCACCCGGCGCAAGAACCTGAAGGCCAGCGAGTACGAGCGCCTCGCGGTGCAGTTCCGCGCCAAGCAGATGCCGATGGTCAGCGACATCATGCTGGGCCTTCCCGGCTCCACCGTGGCCTCCACCCGCTCGGACCTGCAGCAGATCGTGGAGCACGAGATCAACGCCAGCATCTACGCCACCGCGCTGCTCCC
>CALANQ010000450.1 GCA_937926025.1 uncultured Acidimicrobiales bacterium | reverse complement strand
TCGATGCCCACCGCCGCCAGCAGCACCAGGCCCACCTCCCCAGCAGAGCGGTACCGGGTGGTTCCGAACGTGATGGCCGCGCCCGCCGCGCCGGCGGCCAGCGGGACGAGGAGCGGCAGCAGCCGTCGGCGCGACGGTGGCGGGAACGCGAACGCGACGGCACCCAGGACGTAGGTGGCGAAGGTGGCGATGAGCCCGGCGTAGAGGACGGGGGCCTCACGGCCCTCCCGGCTGGCCTCCAGGTGGACCTGCTGGACGGGCCGGTACAGGCTCAGCGTCCGGCCGGTCCGGGCGGCGATCACGACGGGCCAGCGCGAGGCGTGGTCCGAGATGTACTGGCCGGCGACCGCTCGGTACTGCGCGCCGATCTCGGTCTCATCGGCGTACCGGTTCTTCGGGTCCTTGGGGATCTCCGCTCCGCAGAACACGTTCCAGTAGCCGGTGTTCTCGCCGTACCAGGTGTCGTCGCACTGGGCGTACGCGAGGGAGATGTCGATCCCGGTGGCCAGGGTGGCCGGGTGGTCGAAGCGCACCAGGTTCCACCCGACCCACGGTCCGAGCACCGCCGCGGACCACAGGACGACGGCACCGAAGCGGGCGGCGACCTGCCGGGTGGTGCCCCGGGAAGCGAGGCACAGCGGCAGGACCAGCATCGGGAGCAGGACCACCAGCTCCGATCGCGTGAGGGCCGCCGCCGCGGCGGCCGCCGCCATCCACCCGGCCCGGGCGGCCGAGGGCCGATCCCAGAAGCGGTAGGCGAGCAGGAGCGTGAGCGCGGTGAGGAACTGCCCCGGGGTCTCGGCCATCACCGACGGATCGAACGACCAGAAGCCGGGGTGGACCGCAGCGATGGCGGCGGCGATGAGGCCGACCCGCGGCCCGGCCACCGCCCGACCGGCGTAGGCGACGACCACGATGGTGGCGGTGCCGAGCAGGCAGCCCCAGATCTGCCAGCGGTTGTTGGTGTCGAAGCCGAGCTGCTGGCCGAGCGCCAGGAACAGCGCGTTGCCCGGCGGGTGGATGGCACCCTGCTCGGCGATGTTGTGGAACCCCCACGAGTCCGGGTTGAGGAACCCGCGCCCGGCCATGAGGAACTGCGCCCTCGAGCGGTAGACGGGCCCGTCGTACTTGAGGCCGGCCTCGAAGCGCCATCCGACGGCGTACGCGATGCGGATCACCAGGCCCAGCAGCACCACGGTGGGCAGCAGCGAACGGAAGACCTGCTCGCGCACCTCGGCGGGCGACAGGGCGCGCTCCTCCTCGACCTCAGGGGCGTCGTCCGCCGGGTCGAGCACGTCGAGGTTCGAGCTCATGACGCCGCCCAGCCTGCCATCCGGGGCCGCGGGGGCGCGTCACCGAGCCGTGCGGTGCTCCAGGACGGTTCGTCGTTGCTCGTAGCATGCGGCGGTGACCTCCGTCGTGCGCACCGACGCGCCCAGCACCGTGCGTCCGGGTGTGCTGGGCCTCGGTGCTGCCGCGGTGGCGGCCATGGCGGGCTTCCGCCTGGGCGTGCTCCCCGGCGGTCTGATCGGCGTCGACGTGGCGCTCGCGCTCCTCGGGGCCTGGCTGGCGTCGCCCACCGCCGACGGGTCGGCACCGGTGGCACGGATGGTCCGGGCCTGGCGGCTGCTGTGGGTCCCGACGTTCGCCGCCGTCGGCCTGGCCGTGGTCTGGGTGCTGGTGGAGCCGTCGGTCCGCATGGACGCCACGGTCCGGGGCGAGGGGCTTGCGGCGTTCGGCGGGTACGCCAACTGGCACCAGTTCCTCGTCGGTCCGCCCGAGACCCTGACCACCCGCCTGGCCTCACCGCTCCAGCACCTCTGGGCGCCGGCGGTGGCGCTGCAGGCCGTCGCCGTCTGGTGGTTCGTCGCCGCGGCCGGCCGCCGTCGCCGCGTGCGCCACCCCGACCGCCGGCCGATCGAGCCTGCGGTGTTCGCGGTGCTGGGCGGGGCGAGCCTGGTGGCCGGCCTCGGCCTCCTCGCGCTGGGCGCCTCGGGCCAGACCCTGCTGCTGGCCACCGTGCCCCGGGCCTCCGCCTTCCTGCTCGGTGCTGCGCTGGGCGCGGCGGGACGCTCGTCCACCGGTGAGCTGCTCGGGTCCATCGCCGAAGGCAGCCGCTGGCTCGCGCTGGTCGTGCTGGCCGTCTGCGCGGTGTTCGCCGGGCCGATGACCACGTTCGGGCGCGTGGCCGGCGTCACCCTGGTGCCGATCTTCGCCGTGGTGGCGGTGGCCGCCAGCCGCGGCTCCGCCGAGCAGCCGGACGAGGGGGACGTGCTCGCTTCGAGCCGACCCGATCCGCGCTGGTCCCTGCTGGTGGCCTGGTGGTTCGTCCTCACGCCCGTGCTGGCCGTGGTGGCGGCGGCGCTGTCGGACGCCCCCACCGTGGTCATCGATCTCGTCGGCCTCGTCCTCGCCACGCTGCTCACGGTGCCGGTGGCGTTCGCGTGCGATCGCCTCTCGGACTCGCCGGGCGCGGTCGAGCGCCGGCGGGTCCTGGCGCCCCCGGCGGCCGTCGCGCTCCTCGTGGTGCTGGCGTCGGTGACCGGCGCGTTCCACTGGGAGGGCCCCCAGCCACGGTCGCAGTGGCCGCGTCCCTCGGCCCAGGTGGTCGGTGGTGGGGCCTCCGCCGCGGTCGGCATCCCGTAGGCTCCACCGATCCGTCGGCGCCCGGTGGACCCCGCACCATGACCCCTTCCTCGGCCCCCACCGCAGCCCCGACGGGGCCCGACGACGCTCGCTCGCAGGCGGCGGGCGAACCGGCGGCCGCCGCTCGCACGTCGTTCCGGCCGGCACCCATCCACCGGATGTCCGACCTGCCACCGCGCCAGCTCTGGGTCGCCCGGGGCGTCCTGGTGGCGCTGGCGCTGCTGCCGCTGCTCAGCGCGGCCATCGTCTTGATCCAGGGGTGGCGCCCGTCGGGCGACAACGCCCTCATCGGGCTGCGGGTGCACGACGTGCTCACCGGCCACTTCCCGCTGATCGGCCAGCCCACCACCGGCGAGAACTTCGGCAGCGGCATCGCCACCAGCCACCCGGGTCCGATCGAGTTCTACCTGGTGGCCCCGTTCGTGGCCGTGCTCGGCCCGATCGTCGGCCTAGCGCTGGGCGCCGCCGCCATCAACAGCGTGGCGTTCGTCGGGACGGGGTGGCTGGCCTTCCGAAGGGGTGGGTTCGGGCTGATGGGGGTGGCGGTCCTGGCCACGCTGGCCATGGCGCGCTCGCTCGGCGGCAACATCCTCCACGACCCGGTGTCGTCGAACGTCGGGTCGTTCGTGGCCTTCACCCTGCTGTTCGCCTGCTGGTCGATCATCGCCGGCGACCTGCGGGTCACGCCGGTCTTCGTCCTGTGCGGCACGTTCGCGCTGCAGGACCACCTGAGCTACCTCGGGACCGGCGCCCCGGTGGTGGCCGTGTCCATCGTGTTCGGCGTGTGGTGGCTCGGCCGGATCCGGCGCCGGGCGGCGGACTCGTCGTGGGTGCGGCCCACGGCCATCACCAGCCTGGTGGTCGCGGGGGTCCTGTGGCTGCCGGTGATCATCGACGAGATCTGGGGCGATCACAACGTGAACGCCATCATCCAGACCTTCACGGGGAAGCGCACCGCCGGCGAGGGGGTCACCTTCGCCCTGGAGCGGCTGGCGGTGGCGCTCGGCCCGCCGCCCGCGTTCGCCCGCCGGTTCGGGCCCCTCGGCTACCTCCACACCCCGTCGACGCTCGAGATCGTCCTGGGCTACGCGGTGCTGGTCGCCATCATCGGGCTGGGCGTCGTGTTCTACCGCCGCCGCGACACGGCGCGCGCGGCCATGGCGCTGGTCACCGTCCTGGCCGCGCTGGCCGGCACCTACACGGCGGTGAAGCTCCCGGTCGGCGCCGGCATCCAGGCGTCCAACCTCCGCTGGATGTGGACGGTCAGCGCGTTCGCGTGGACGGCGCTGGCCTGGATGCTGTGGCAGTTGCTCCCCTCGTTCTGGCGGGAGGTCGTGCGCCAGCCGGGCCTGGCGGCGGCCGCCATCGCTCTGGTGCTGGTGGTGTCGGGCACGCTGCGGACCGTCGGGCTCTCCACCGATCGCGACGGCGACATCGCCGACGAGACCACGCAGCTCATCAACCGGGTGAAGGAGGAGCTGCCGGAGGGGACCTATCGCGTGCGCTACGCGGGCGGTTCGGTCGTCGTCTCGGTCGGACCCGCGCTGGTTCACGACCTCGACTACCGCGGCGACACGATCCTGATGGACATCGGGCCGTTCACCCGGGCGTACGCGGAGCACCGCGGGTACGACGGCCAAGAGGTCGACGGGACCATCGTCGTCTCCGCGGAGGCTGATGCCGCCTATCCCGAGGGCACTCGCCTCCTGGCCCGCCAGGAGATGAGCGTGAACCGCAAGGATGCAGACGTGAACATCATCCGCGTGTACCTCGTGGACGAGGATGGGGCCGACGGATGACCAGCAGTGGCGAAGGAGCGCGGTGAGCGAGTTGGCAGAACCGACAGGCGATCGGCAGAGGTCCGAACGGCGCCCGCCGTCCACCGACCGGCGCCAGGTGTGGGGCATCGTGATCGGCGGCGCCCTCGGCATCCTGGTCGTGGTGGCCGTCCTGGTCATGACGCTCGGCGCCGGTGACGGCGAGCCCACCCCGACTACGGTCGCTGCGGCCCCGCAGGCGGAGTCGCCGCTGATGGAGGCGGTGCCCAGCACGGTGGTGGTCCCGGAAGGGGACTACACGGAGTTCTGCGCCCAGCTGGTCCAGGCCAGCGAGGGCTTCAGCCCGACGGTCGGCATCGAGGACTTCCGCACCATCTACCGCGACCTCGACTTCGACCAGGTCATCGCGGTGTCGCCGACCGGGATCCAGCCCAGCCTCGTCGTCCTGCGCGACTCGCGGGAGGAGGTCCTGACGGCGCTCGAGCAGATGGACTCGCTCGAGGAGCTCGCACCGGCCGATGTCCCCGACGGCTGGGTGCCGGCGCTGGCCACGGTGTCGACGGCGTGGATCCAGGAGTGCACCAAGGGGTGACCGGCGGGGGCCGGTGAGCCCTCAGGTGTTCGTCTTGGACTTGTGGACCCCGTAGTACTTGGTGACCGGCTTCGCTCCGCCACCCGCGTGCAGCGGGAGATCCCCGTCCACGGTGACGATGAAGGTGCGGGAGTAGAACCCGGGGTTGAAGTCCACGCCGACGACGGGTTCTCCCGCGCCGCCGCGGGCGAAGGCGAAGGCGTTGGCCAGCCGGTCGACGGCGATCTCGCCTCCGGTGGCGTTGGCCTTGGAGACCTCGGCATCGGACGTGACGGTGACCCGGTCCTGGTCCGTGCCGCCCACCAGCCACAGGTGCCAGCCGGAGAAGTCGTTCCACAGGTAGTAGCCCGGCTCGAGGTCGCCGGCTTCGGCGGGTGGCGGAGTGCCCTGGGGTCCGAGCCCTCGGGGTCGACCGCCCAGCCCGCTGGGCCACCGGGCGCTGGCGACGTCGTCGGCGGTCGCCAGGTCGGTGCCGGCGATGGCGGTGGTGTCGACGCTCTGGCCGGGGAGGGGCGCCGCGGTGGTGGTGGCCATCGGCTGGGTGCTGGTGGCTGCGGATGCGCTGCGATCGGCCGACCGGTCGGCGTCGTCGCCGACGGCGGCGAAGACCGCGACGGCCGCGATCACCAGGCCGGCCACCAGGCAGACGATGCCGATGATGAGGCGGGTGCGGCGAGGCGGTTCGTCGGGGCTGAGGGCGAACTCGAGCGCGGCGGCGTCGCCGGGGGTCTCCCAGATGGGCTCGGCGTCATCGGTGGGATCTGCTTCGTCGAACTCGTCGGCCATGCCCGCTCCTCCCGGTCTCCGCTCCGGTGCATCGTACGTCCGGACCCTCGGAGGGCATCGAATCGGACGTTCGTCCCGGCCAGGAAAACCTGAGTCTCTTGTTGTCAAGTTTCGTGATGGTGGTACACTCGGACCATGCCTTTGGACCCCAACCGCTGGACCCTGAAGACGCAAGAAGCCGTCAACGGCGCCATCACCCGCGCCGCGGCGGACAACAACCCCGAGGTCACCCCCGACCACCTGCTCGTGGCCCTGCTCGGCCAGAGCGAGGGCGTGGTCCTCCCCATCCTGGAGAAGGTCGGCGCCTCGCCCGCCTCGCTCCGCAACAAGGCCGAAGACGACCTGGCCAAGCTGCCCAAGGCCGACGGCGGCGGCGACGCCCGCCTGTCCCGGGCGCTCAACAACGTCATCGAGCTGGCCGACGCCCAGCGCGCCGAGCTCCACGACGAGTACCTCTCCACCGAGCACCTGCTGCTGGCGCTCGCCGGCCAGCTGAACCTCGACCGCGAGGAGCTGCTCACCGCGCTCCAGAGCGTGCGCGGCAGCCACCGGGTCACCAGCCAGAACCCCGAGGAGCAGTACCAGGCCCTCGAGCGCTACGGCCGGGACCTCACCGAGGCCGCCCGCCAGGGCAAGCTCGACCCGGTCATCGGGCGCGACGAGGAGATCCGCCGCACCATCCAGGTGCTGAGCCGCCGCACCAAGAACAACCCGGTGCTCATCGGGGAGCCCGGCGTCGGCAAGACCGCCATCGTCGAGGGCCTCGCCCGCCGCATCGTCGAGGGCGATGTGCCCGAGGGGCTCAAGAACAAGCGGGTCATCAGCCTGGACCTCACCGGCATGGTGGCCGGCGCCAAGTACCGCGGCGAGTTCGAGGAGCGGCTCAAGGCCGTCCTCAAGGAGATCACCGACGCCAACGGCGAGGTCATCACCTTCATCGACGAGCTCCACACCATCGTGGGCGCCGGCAAGGCCGAAGGCGCTGCCGACGCGGGTCAGATGATCAAGCCCATGCTCCCCCGGGGCGAGCTCCGCATGATCGGCGCCACCACGCTCGAGGAGTACCGCAAGTTCATCGAGGCCGACGCCGCGCTCGAGCGCCGCTTCCAGCAGGTGTTCGTCGGCCAGCCCAGCGTCGAGGACTCCATCGCCATCCTCCGCGGCCTCAAGGAGCGCTACGAGGTGCACCACGGCGTGCGCATCCAGGACGCCGCGCTGGTGGCCGCGGCCGTGCTCTCGGACCGCTATATCACGGGTCGCTTCCTGCCCGACAAGGCCATCGACCTCATCGACGAGGCCGCCTCCAAGCTGCGCATCGAGATCGACTCGCTCCCCACCGAGATCGACGTCGTCGAGCGGCGCATCCGCCAGCTGGAGATCGAGCGCGTCGCCCTCGCCAAGGAGGAGGACGCGCCGTCCAAGGACCGCCTCGCCGCCCTCGACAAGGAGCTGGCGGACCTCCAGGAGCAGTCCCTGTCCATGAAGGCCCACTGGCAGGGCGAGAAGGACGCCATCACCCAGATCCGCGAGCTCAAGGAGCAGCTCGAGGCCAAGCGCTCCGAGATCGAGCGCGAGACGGACCTGGAGAAGGCGGCCGAGATCCGCTACGGCCAGATCCCCGAGCTCGAGCGCCAGGTCGACGTGGCCACCGAGCGCCTGGCGGAGCTGCAGGGCACCCAGCAGATGCTGAAGGAGGAGGTCGACGAGGAGGACGTGGCCGAGGTCGTGTCCCGCTGGACCGGCGTCCCCGTCACCCGCCTCATGGAGGGCGAGGTGCAGAAGCTCGTCCGCATGGAGGACGTGCTGCACGAGCGGGTCATCGGCCAGGACGAGGCCGTCGTGGCCGTCGCCAACGCCATCCGCCGCAGCCGTGCCGGCCTGTCGGACCCCAACCGGCCCATCGGGTCGTTCCTGTTCCTCGGCCCCACCGGCGTCGGCAAGACCGAGCTGGCCCGCACCCTGGCGGACTTCCTCTTCGACGACGAGCGGGCCATGGTCCGCATCGACATGAGCGAGTACATGGAGAAGCACGCCGTGTCCCGCCTGGTGGGCGCCCCGCCCGGCTACGTCGGCTACGACCAGGGCGGCCAGCTCACCGAGGCCGTGCGCCGCCGGCCCTACTCGGTGATCCTCCTCGACGAGATCGAGAAGGCCCACCCCGACGTCTTCAACATCCTCCTGCAGGTGCTCGACGACGGCCGCCTCACCGACGGCCAGGGCCGCACGGTCGACTTCACCAACACCGTGCTGATCATGACGTCGAACCTGCCCGGCGATCCGCTCACGCTGTTCAAGCCGGAGTTCGTGAACCGCATCGACGACATCGTCCGCTTCCGGGCGCTCACCACCGACGACCTGTCCCGCATCGTCGAGATCCAGCTCCAGGGCCTCCGCGCCCGGCTGGCCGCTCGGCGGATCACGCTGGAGGTCTCGCCCGAGGCCGAGCAGGCACTGGCCCGCGACGGGTTCGACCCGGCGTTCGGCGCCCGCCCGCTGAAGCGGGTCATCCAGCGGGAGGTGGGCGACGCCCTGGCGGTGAAGCTGCTCGACGGCTCCGTGGCCGAGGGCGACACCGTCACCGTCGGGGTCGACGGCGACGGTGCCATCACCCTCACCACCTGAGCCCGCTCGGGCTGACCGGTCCGATCAGCCCGAGCGACCCGATCCGCCGATCAGGCGTCGGCGGGATCCTCGACCTCCGCATCGGCCGGGCCCGCCGGCACCAGGGCCGGAACCGGCTCGCCGCCGCCGGCCGCCCGGCTGGCCACGAACGACTGCAGGAGCTCGCTCAGGTCGACGCCCAGCAGCGCCTTGGTGAGCTCGGTGCCCTGCGCCACCGTGGAGGTCACGTTCTTCACCGTCTGGCTGGCGCCGTCGGTGGAGATGACCGTGACCTTGTCGATCTGCGACATGGGGCGGGCGGCCTCGGCCACCACCTTGGGCAGGGCGTCGGCCACGATGTCGAGGACGGCGGCGTCGCCGTAGTTCTTGTACGCCTCGGCCTTCTTGTCCATGGCCTCGGCCTCGGCCTCGCCCTTGGCCAGCACGGCGGACGCCTCGGCGGCGCCCTCGGCCCGGATGGCCTCGGCCAGCTGCATGCGCCGCTCCTGCTCGGCCAGGTTGGCCTGGCGGGTGGCCTCGGCCGCAGCCTCGCCCTTGGCCCGCATGGCGGTGGCCTCGGCCAGGCCCTGGGCCTCGCCGCGGGCCTGGGCGGCGGCCGCTTCGGCCAGGCCCTCGGCCTTCACGGCCTCGGCCAGCGCCGTCCGCTGCTCGCGCTCGGCGGCGCCGGACAGGCGGGCCTGCTCGGCCTGGGCCTCGGCGGCGGCGATCTGCTGGGCCTTGGTGGCCGCTGCGTTCTGCTCGACGGCGTAGCGCTCGGCGTCGGCCGGCTTGCGGACCTCGGTGTCGAGCTCGCGCTCCTTGAGCTCCGCGCGCCGGGCGGCGACCTGCTCCTGCGCCGAGATGACCTCCTGGTCACGGGCGGCCTGCGCCAGCGGTCCGGCGGCGGCGGCCTCGGCCGCGGCGGCGTCGGTCTGCGCCTTGATCTCGGCCTGCTTGAGGGAGAGCTCGCGGTTGGCGATGGCGATCTCCTCCTCGGCCGCGATGCGGGCCTGCTCCGCCTCGCGGCGGGCGTTGGCCTCGGCGATGGCGGCCTCCTTCTCGGCCCGGGCGGCCTCGGGGCGGCCGAGGTCGAGCAGGTAGTTGCCTTCGGCCTGGATGTCCTGGAGCTGGAACGTGTCGAGCACGAGGCCCTGGCCGGTGAGGCTGTTCTCGGCCTCTTCGGCCACGGCCGACGCGAACGCCGCCCGGTCCCGGATGATCTCCTCGACCGTGAGCCGGCCGACGATGGCGCGCAAGGAGCCGGCGAGCACCTCGCGGGTGAACACGTCGATCTCGCCCTGCTGGCCCAAGAAGCGCTGGGCGGCGGCGCGGATCAGCTCCTCGGTGCCGCCGACCTTCACGGCGGCCACGCCCTCGAGGACGCAGCGGATGCCGTTGGAGGACACGGCCGCCGGGACGCTGACGCCGATCTGGCGGCTGCTGAGGTCGACCGCGCCCAGCTTCTGCACGAACGGGACCACGAAGACGCTGGCCCCCATGACCCCCTTCTGACCGGAGGTGTCGCCGCTGCTCTTGCCCTTGCGGCCGGTGATGATGAACGCCTCGTTCGGGCCCGCGACCTTGATGCGCGTCACCACGAACATGGCGAGCACGACCACCAGCACGGCGAGGCCGACGAGGGCGATGAAGACGGAGGACATCAGGGGTTCTGCTCCAGGTTGAGGGGGATGACGGTGACGAGGGTGGACGAGG
Source organism: uncultured Acidimicrobiales bacterium (assembly GCA_937926025.1). Taxonomy (GTDB): domain Bacteria; phylum Actinomycetota; class Acidimicrobiia; order Acidimicrobiales; family Iamiaceae; genus Aquihabitans. The sequence goes on along the minus strand of CALANQ010000450.1, from coordinate 16,229 downwards.
AGACCTCGACCACGACGACTTCGGTGCCGAGGGGGAGGACCTCGGTGGCGCGGCAGGCGACCTTGGTGGGGCCGTTGGCGCGGGGCAGCAGGACCTCGCCATAGGAGGCGGGCCCGGTGGCGGTGATGATGCGGCCGATGGAGCCGAGCAGGGAGGCCTCGGTCTCGGCGGGGTCGTGGGCACCGTCCTCGATGAAGCGGATCAACCGCACGACGCCCACGGCGAAGACCAGCCCGATGAGCAGGCCGGGGACGATGGCGGCGAGTCCGATGGACGGGTAGAAGGCGCCGGCGCCGAAGCCGAAGGCCCCGGTGAACCCGGCGATGACGGGCAGCGACAGCCAGTCGCCGCCGACCTCGACGCCGTCGAGCATGTCGAGGACCCCGTCGGCGCCGTCGATCACCAACGAGACGATGAGCAGACCGGTGCTCGCCGCCCCGAGCCACAGGAAGAAGTTCATCTCCTCCGTCACCCTAGCGATCGGGCCCTCACCGGGGCGGGTGAGTTTCCGCTGGCCCGTGCGGGCTCCCCCGGCGAGGGAACCGAGCGTTCACTCGACTCTGGCTTGATTCGGACACCGGGTGCGGTCACACTTCGGGGCGAAGCCGGCGGCCGGGGGGTCGAACGGCGGCTCCCTGGGAGGGTACGAATGCTGCACGGACGGACGCCTCGCGTCACACGTCGGGCGGGTGCACTGGCGCTCGCAACCGCGCTGCTGGCGGGGATCCTCGCCAGCGTGGTCGGGGCCTCCCCGGCCGGAGCCGACTCGACGAAGGTGGTGAAGAACACCACGCCGATCGCCATCCCGGATTCCGGGAGCGCGAACCCGTACCCGTCGACCATCAACGTCTCGGGCGTCGGGACCCAGCTCACCGGGCTGAAGGTCGTCATCCGCAACACGTCCCACGGCTGCGCCAAGGACCTCGACGTGCTGCTCGTGGGCCCCACCGGCACCAAGACCACGCTGTTCTCGGACAACGGCCACGCGGCGCTGCTGCCCAGCTGCTCCAACCTCGACAAGAACTCGATCACCATCGACGACGCGTGCGCCGACTTCGGCAACTCGGTGCCGAGCGGCGCCGACATCTGCGTCCGGCCGTCGGACAACGACTCGCTCGGCCACCAGGGCGACAACTGGCCCGACGTGGGCAGCGAGTTCGCCGCCCTGAACCTGTCCACCTTCTACGGCTCGAACCCGAACGGGGCCTGGAAGCTCTACGTGGTGGACGACTCCAGCGACGACAGCGGCTCGTTCGCCGGTGGCTGGGAGCTCCAGGTGACCACCGACAACAGCGCCCCCGTGGCCAACCCGCAGGTGGTCACCGCCTACAAGGGCACGTCGGTGCCCGTGACCCTGACCGGCACCGATCCCGACGGCGACGCCATCACCTGCATCGTCCCCGGCTCCACCAACCAGGGCAAGGGCGTGCTCGGCGGCAGCGGCTGCAACCGCACCTACACCGCCTCGGCCCGCACCAGCGGCACCGACGGCTTCGCCTTCCGCATGGCCGACCCGGACGGGCTCCAGAGCCCGAACACCAGCGTCGTGTTCAACATCACCAACCGGCCGCCTACCGCGACCGACCAGACCGTGACCGTCGGCCGCAACGAGCGCGTCGCCATCAGCCTCGGCGGCACCGATCCCGACGCCGGTGAAGGCCTGGCCCTCACCTGCAGCCCCACCCTCGGCAACACCGCCATCGGCAAGCTGAGCGGATCGGGCTGCAACGTCACCTACGCCGCCAACAACACCAACGGCACCGACACCTACAACTTCTCGGTGGCCGACGGCTTCGGCGGGCTCGACCAGGGCACGCTCACCGTCAACGTGGTGGACCCGGTCCTGCCCGGCTGCTCGCCGTCGGACTCCAAGAACGCCCGCTACATCTGCCGGGTGTACCTCGACCTCCTCGGTCGGGCCGCCGACCCGAGCGGCAAGGCCTTCTGGCTGCGCAAGGTCGACCGGGGTGAGAGCCGCGTCGGCATCATCCGCAAGTACCAGACCACCCCCGAGTACAACCGCCGGGTCGTGGACGACGTCTACAAGACGTTCCTCAAGCGCAACCCGGACAAGGGCGGCCAGGCGTACTGGGCCGAGAAGATCCGCAAGGGCGCCAACCCCGACGAGATCCGCACCCAGGTGATCGGCTCGAACGAGTACTACAACAAGGCCGGTGCGTCGTCGGCGGGCTTCGCCGCCGCCATCTACCAGCAGATCACCCGGACCCCGGCCACCCAGGCCCAGATCGACTCGGTCGTCGCCCAGATCAAGGCGGGCAAGACCCGCACCTCGATCGCCGCGGCGCTGCTGGCCACCAAGGCCGGCGACACGGCCACGGTCCAGGGCATCTACGAGCGCTACCTGCGCCGGACGCCGCCCGCCAGCGAGGTCACCTACTGGGTGAACAAGCTGCAGGCCGGCACCACCGAGCTGAAGATCGTCGAGGCCACCGTGTCCTCGAACGAGTACTACAACCGCTCGTAGCCCCACCGGTCCCGATCGGTCCCGATCGGTTCTCGTCGCGATCCGAGGGCGCTCCGTCCACCGGACGGCGACGAGGACCGACGGGGCACCGGGTGAGGCGCGTCCCGGGATGACCCGGGTCGCCGGGTTCGGGTCCGTACGCTTGGCGTGACCCGTGCGCCGCCGGCACCGCCGGTGGTGCGCACCGGTCGCCGCTCCCCACCCTTGGAGACCCGTTCCCGATGTCCGACGCCTCGACCCCGCAAGGGCCTCGACGACCACCCCGGCCCGGCCGGCCGCCATCGTCATCGGGACGTCCACCGGGTTCGGGCCCGGCCCGCCCGCCGGGTTCGGGTCCGGCCCGTCCGCCGCGGCCCGGCGGCGAACGGCCCCCCACCCGCCAGAGCCGTCCCCCCGCCACGCCGCCCTCCTCGGGTCGCCCGCCCGCCGGATCCCGCCCCGCGCCGTCGCGCTCGGTGTCGACCCGGCCGCCCGCCGCCGGGTCATCGGGCCGGCCCCCGGCCGCCGCTCGCCCGACCACCCGCCCCGCCCCGTCCGGGCCCGGATCCCGGCTGCGGCCGCCCGGGGAGACCTCGCGGACCGTCGCCGGCCTCGCCGATGCGAGCCGTGCCGAGCGCCGTCGCTCCCCGCGGGACCGGGAGATCCAGCGCAACCGCCTGGTGGCCGGCGGCGGCGTGTTCCTGGTCCTGGTGCTGCTCGCCTGGGGCTGCTCGAAGATCGGCGGTGACGACGGCGGCTCCAGCACCGCCACCAAGGACGGCAGCGGCACCAAGAGCAGCGAGCCAACCAAGGCGGAGACCGAGGAGGCCGTCTCCAAGGGGCTGGCCCCCAAGAGCACCTACGACGGATGGGTCGACCCCAAGAGCTCCGGTGAGCCCTGGAGCACGTCGCTGGTGGGCCAGCTCACGTTCCGCGGCAACCCGACGCGCAGCTACTACGGGCTCGGCCCGGTGCCCGAGAAGCCGAAGGTGCTGTGGCGCTACCCCGAGTCCGGCGGCATGTGCAGCAGCTCACCGGTGGGCAACACGCCGCACAGCTGGTGCGGCTCAGGCTGGACCGGTCAGCCGTCGGTCTGGGAGGACGAGAACGGCGACACCAAGATCGCCGTCGGCACCTACGACCAGGCCATCCACTTCATCAACGCCGCCGATGGATCGGACTTCCTCCAGCCGTTCGACATGGGCGACATCATCAAGGGCTCGGTCACCCGCGACCCCGAGGGCGAGCCGCTCCTGTACTCCGGCAGCCGGGCCGACTTCCACATCCTCGGGCTCGACCGGCCCGACGCCGCCGCCGACCTGTGGAGCATGAGCGCCGACAACGTGTCGCCGGTCAACGGCTGGAACGACGACTGGGACAGCTCGCCGCTGATGATCGACGACTACCTGTTCGACGGCGGCGAGAACGGCCAGTGGTACATCATCAAGCTCAACCGGTCGAAGGGTGCCGACGGGCTGATCACCGTGGACCCGCAGATCGTGTTCAATGCCCCGTCGTGGGACGAGCAGCTCACCTCGGACCTGGCCGGCTCGGGCTCCCGGGTGAAGGACACCGGCGTGGAGAACTCGCTGGCCATCTCCGGCAACACCGTCTACTTCGCCAACTCCGGCGGCCTCGTGCAGGGCTGGGACATCACCAACCTGAAGACCGACCCCTCCAGCGTGAAGCGGGTGTTCCGGTTCTGGACCGGCGACGACACCGACGCCTCGGTGGTGGTCGACAAGGAGGGGATGCTCTACGTCGCCTCCGAGCGCGAGCGCGGCTCCACCATGGACCGCTCCGACGAGGTCGGCCAGCTGATGAAGCTCGACCCCACCAAGCCCGACGACCCGCTGGTCTGGAAGATCAACGACCCGCCCGAGCCGGCCCCGCACGGCGACTGCGAGGAGCCTGCTACGGCATCTGGGGCACGCCCGCCATCGCCAACGGCGTCATCTACGCCGGCACCAACCACGGCCGGGTGTTCGGCGCCGACATGGGGACCGGCGAGATCCTCTGGGAGAAGAAGCTGCCCGGGCCCACGTGGCAGTCGCCGGTGGTGGTGGACGAGACGCTGATCATGGGCGACTGCAGCGGCGTCCTCCACGCCTACGACGTGTCCGACCCGAAGAAGGACCCACCGGAGCTGTGGACCGTGCAGCTCGAGGGCTGCATCGAATCCACCCCCACCGTGTTCAAGGGGAAGATCTACGTCGGGGCGCGCGGCGGCGCCTTCTACGCCATCGGCGACGAGTGACAGGCTCCGTCCGAACGGACCGGAGCGACCGGCCCGGTTCCCGTCCGGTGGGGACGGCGGCGTGAACGGGGGCGCCCTCCTCACGGGCGCGGTGGCGGCCGGCGGCGGCTACGCGTGGCTCCAGGTCCTGAACCGGGAGATCGCCAACCGCAGCGCGGGCGAGATGCCCGACAACGACGAGGAGCTGGAGTACGAGGGGCCGTTGCGGTTCTTCAGCACCGGTTACCTGAAGATCCAGCGGGTGGTGGCGTACGGGATCGTCGTCGTCGGCGTCGTGCTGTTCGTCCTCGCCCTGTTCTCCTGATCCGCCCGCCCGCCCGCCCGTCCGTCCGTCCGTCCGTCCGTCCGCACGCCCGCACCCGCGGTGCGAGCCCCGACCTCCGACGCGTCACCGCCCCGGCCGGGGCCGGGGCGGTGACCGATCGGCGCTGTTCGGGACCGCCGGCTACTCGCTGGCGATGGCGTCGAGCACGTTGAGCTTGGCCGCCCGCCGGGCGGGGAAGATCGACGCCATCACGCCGAGCACGGCGCCGAAGATGACCACGACGACGATGCCGCCCACCGGGACGGCGAACTCGGTGATGCCCTGGCTCTTGAGCGCCCGGACCATCACGTAGCTCAGGCCGATGCCCAGGGCGATGCCGATGACCGTGCCCATGAGGGCGACGATCGTGGCCTCCCAGCGGACCGATGAGCGGAGCTGGTTGCGGGTCATACCCATCGCCCGAAGCAGTCCCAACTCGCGTGTTCGCTCGTGGATGCTGAGCGACAGGGTGTTGGCGATGCCGATGAGGGCGATGATGATCGAGACCAGCAAGAGGACGTAGATCACGAACAGCAGCTGGCTGATGGACTGCACGATGCCCGAGGTGAACTCCTCGCGGTCTTGGACCTTCATCGTGGGGTAGTCCTTCAGCACCTGCTTGATGCCGTCCTTGACCTGGGCTTGGTCCGCGCTCGGTTCGGTGAGGACGCCGCGCTGGTAGTCCGACGGCTCCGTGGAGAGGTCGTTGATGGACGTCCGCGACACGGTCCACTGCCCGAGCAGGGCCGGCTCGTTGCTGAGTGCTTCGACCGTGAAGGTCTTCTGCTGCCCGGTGGAGGAGACAGCGGTGAGCTCGTCGCCGATCTGCAGGTCCCGGTCCTTGGCGACGCTGGCGTCCACCACGATGCCGTCGTCGGTGAGGTCCGTCAGCTTGCCTTCGGCCATGCGGGCGGTGAACACGTCCTCGAACGTGGACGTGTCGATACCGCTCATGAACGCGTTGGGTGTATCGCCGTTGGGCAGGGTGAGGTTGGCCTGGGCGATGCCGACGGCAGTGACCGTCTCGACGCCAGGGACCTGGGCAACCTCGTCGCTCACCTTCGGGTCCACCCCGGAGATGGTGAACTGGTTGATGGGCAGCACGATGAAGTCGCCCTTGAAGCCGCTTCCGATCGCCTTGTCGACCGAGGTCTGAGCTGAGCTGGCGAAGATGGTGATGAACGCAACCAGGGCGACGCCGATGATGAGCGCCGACGCGGTGGCGGACGTACGCCGTGGGCTGCGGACGGCGTTCTGACGGGCGATCGTGCCGGTGACACCCTTGATCTTGGGCAGCGGCGCGCCCACCAATCGAGCGATCGGACCGGCGATGATCGGCCCTGCGGTGAGGACCGAGAAGATGAGCAGCAGGAGTCCGACCCCGACCCGCGGGACCACGGTGAGCGTCCAGCCGATGATCGGGATGGTGAGATCGCCGGAGGGGTTGGTCTTGAAGGCCGGGGCGATGAGCAGCAGCCCGACCAGGAGCAGCGCGGCAGCACCGAGGAGCCTCGGTCGGGAGGCTCCGGTGCGGTCGATCGCAACGTCTCGGAGGGCAGCCATGGGCGGAACGCGCGTCGCCCGGATGGCGGGGCCGAAGGCCGCGATGGCCGTCAGGACCAGGCCGGCCAGCACGGCGAACGCCGCGATGCGAGGCTCGACGATGAGCGAGGTCTGGGGCAGGTTCCCGGATCCGCTCAGCGCAGCGAACCCGACCTTGGCGAGCACGATGCCGGCGAGCAGGCCGAACGTGGCCGAAACGAGGCCGATGACTCCGGCCTCGAGGAACACCGAGCTCAGGACCTGCCGTCGTGAGGCCCCGATGGCTCGGAGCAGGGCGAGCTCCTTCGTGCGCTGGGCCACGAGGATGTTGAAGGTGTTGGAGATGATGAACCAGCCGACGAACAGGGCGATGCCGGCGAAGATCAGCAGCAGCTTGGAGAAGAAGCCGAATCCCTCCTTCACGTTGCTGGCGTTCTCCGCGGCGGCCTCGGAGCCGGTGACGATGTCCAGCTTGGGTGCGAGCTTGGCCGCATCGAGGTTGGTGACCAGCTGGTCGGGCGTGACCCCGTCGTCGGCCCGCACGGCGATGGTGGCCAGCTTCCCGGGTTTGCCGGCCAGCTCCTGGGCCTGCTCGAGGGTGGTGCCCACGAAGGTGGAACCGCCGGCCGAGTCGGCATCGCCGAACTTCGAGGTGCCGACCAGCACGAGCTTGATGGTGCCCTTCGGCGTGACGAGCTCGATGTCGTCGCCGACTCCGTAGCCGCCCTTCTTGGCTCCGGCCCGGTCGAGGATCGCTTCGCCCGACTTCTCCGGTTCGCGGCCCTCGGCCAGCTGGTAGGAGTTCAGCTCGGGATCAGGGTCCCATGAGCCGACGATGGTGGGCGGCCCGAACCCGCCGCCCATGGGATCGCCCTGCGCATCCAGCAGGGTCAGCATCATCGTGTCGATCGAGCCCTCGGCGTTCTTCACCCCATCGACCTTGCGGACCTCCTCGATCAAGGATTCGTCGAGGTCGGCACGCTGGGCACCGCCGAAGTCGGCCTCGAACAGGGTCTCGCCCCGGACGACGGCGTCGACCTGACCTCCGAGGTCGCCGAAGAGGTCGTCGAAGACGCGGTTGACGGTGGACGTGAGGACGAGCGTGCCAGCCATGAAGGCGACGCCGAGGATGACGGCGACGCACGTGGAGATGAGGCGGCGCTTATGCCCCCACAGGGAGCGGAGTGTCTGCTTGACCACGTCAGTCCCCGAAGGTCTTCATGAAGTCGACCACCGCATCGGTGGTGGGCTGGTGGATCTCGTGGACGATGTTGCCGTCGGCGAGGATCAGCACCCGGTCCGCGTAGGAGGCGGCGACCGGATCGTGGGTGACCATCACGATGGTCTGGCCGAAGTCGGACACGGCCTGGCGCATGAACGACAGGATCTCGGCGCTGGACCGGGAGTCCAGGTTGCCGGTGGGCTCGTCGGCGAAGATGATCGCCGGCTTGCTGGCCAGGGCGCGGGCCACCGCCACGCGCTGCTGCTGGCCGCCGGACAGCTCGCTCGGGCGGTGGTCCAGGCGGTTGGCCAGGTTCACCGTGGCCACGATCTGGTCCACCCAGGCCTGGTCCGGGCTGTGGCCGGCCAGCGACATCGGCAGGACGATGTTCTCCTCGGCCGAGAGGGTGGGGATGAGGCTGAACGCCTGGAACACGAAGCCGATGCGGTCCCGGCGGAGCTTGGTGAGGTCCTTGTCCTTGGGCTCCGTGAGGTTGCTGCCCTCGATCCACACCGAGCCGCTGGTGTGCTCGTCGAGGCCGGCGAGGCAGTGCATCAGCGTGCTCTTGCCCGAGCGCGACGGGCCCATGATGGCGGTGAACTGACCGGCCTGGAAGTCCACGGTGACGCCGGCGAGGGCGTTGACCACGGTGTCCCCCTCGCCGTAGGTCTTGACGGCGTCGACCGCACGGGCGGCGACGGAGCCCGCAGCGGGCGGAGGGGGCGGCATCTCGGACGTGGGGGTGCTCATGGTTCGCATCCTGGCCTGAGGGGTTCGTCGGGTTCCGACGCTCGGTCGGGGCGAGACTCATCGGGGAGCGCCGCCAACGGGAGCCAAGGTACCCCGAGGGGGTGACACCCTGACTGGAATTGAGGTGGACGTCCGGTCGTCCGGCGCCGCGACGGGCAGCTCCGGACGACCGGGGTGGGGTGGGAGAGATCAGTCCTCTTCGGAGGCGAGGACCTCGTAGAGCCGGCGGCGGGTGTCGCTCAGGATCTCCACGGCCTTGGCCTGCTGGGCCGGGGTGCCGGCCCGGAAGACCTGCTGCACGGCGGCCATGGTGCTGCCGAGCACGTCCTTCAGCTCGAAGACCGCCGGGTTGGCGCCGGTGACCACCTGCTCCCAGGGCGCAGGGCCCTGGCGCTCGGCGGCCGCCTCGGTGCCGGCCTCGGTGAGGGTGTAGCGACGCTTGCCGTCGTCCTCGACGGCGGTCACCAGGCCCTCCTCCTCGAGCATCGTGAGGGTGGGGTAGACGGAGCCGGGGCTCGGCTTCCACGCCCCGCCGGTGCGGGCGTCGAGCTCCTGGATGATCTCGTAGCCGTGCATGGGCTTCTCTGTGAGGAGGGCCACGATGGCGGCGCGGACGTCGCCGCGCCGGGCCCGGCCGCCGCCGCGCCCGCCGCCCCAGCCGCCGCGGGGCCCGCGGTCCCAGGGACCGCCTCGGCCACGGCCGCGGAAGGGGGGAGGCCCGAAGCGGGCGAAGTCGTCGGTGTCGGGTCGGGCCGCTCGGCGGCCTCGGGTGTCGTTCTCGAACATGGGTGCTTCCTTCTGTGGTTGCCGTCGAGCGGGCCGGGCGGAGGGGCTGGAGAGCCGGAGGACCCGGGGCGCAGGACCGGTTCGGATCGGTCGATCCATCGTGATGATCTATCACGATGCGGTCACGATATATCGGAACCGTGTCGCTGACAACCCCCCCATGTCGAACTTCGTAGGTCAGCGCCACCGGAGCGTCGCCCTCACCTACGAAGTTCGTACCTGCGGCAGTCAGAACCGTCGGTCTCCGGTACGACGCCCGGCACCGAGGGCGGTGCGAGGTTCGGATCGGGTTCGCAGTGGGGGCTGGGGAGGGTGAGGCAGTAGCGTGCTCCCTCGGTCTGATCGCCGTCGTAGAGGAGCAGGGGCCGTGCCAGCGACCGTCTTGGTCGGTACGCAGTGGGGTGACGAGGGGAAGGGCAAGTTCACCGACCTCGTCGCCAAGGAGATGCAGCTCGTGGTCCGCTACCAGGGCGGCCACAACGCTGGTCACACCCTGGTGGTCGACGGTGAGAGCTTCGCCCTCCAGCTCTGCCCCTCCGGCATCCTCTACGACCACATCACCCCGGTCATCGGCAACGGCGTGGTGGTCGACCCCCGCGTGCTCATCGCCGAGATGGACATGCTCACCCGCAAGGGCGTGGACCCCAGCCGCCTCAAGGTGTCGGGCAACGCCCACCTGATCCTCCCGTACCACCAGGAGATCGATCGCCTCACCGAACGCCGCCTCGGCAAGTCCAAGCTGGGCACCACCAAGCGGGGCATCGGCCCGGCGTACGCCGACAAGGCGTCGCGGGTCGGCCTGCGGGTGCAGGACCTGCTGGACCCGAAGATCTTCCGCGAGAAGCTCGAGGTGCTGGCCAAGGAGAAGAACGCGGTCCTGGCCAAGGTCTTCAACCAGCTGCCGCTGGACCCCGAGGAGATCGCCGACGAGTACCTCGAGGTGTGCCGCCCCCGGGTGGAGCCCCACATCGCCGACACGGTGTCGCTCGTCCACGAAGCGCTCGAGCGCGACGAGCACGTGCTGTTCGAGGGCGCCCAGGCCACGTTCCTGGACCTGGACCACGGCACGTATCCGTTCGTGACGTCGTCGAACCCGGTGGCCGGCGGCGTGTGCACGGGCGCCGGCGTCGGCCCCCGCTACATCGACCGGGTCATCGGCGTGGCCAAGGCCTACGTCACCCGGGTCGGCACCGGACCGTTCCCCACCGAGCTGGCCATCTCTGGCGACGCCGTGGGCGGCAAGGACCGGGAGCTGGCCGACGAGGAGGAGATCCGCCTCGGCGACCACTTCGTCGACGTCGGCCACGAGTACGGCACCAACTCGGGCCGCCGCCGCCGTCCGGGCTGGTTCGACGCCGTGATGCTGCGCCAGGCGGTGCGGCTGAACTCGCTGTCGGAGCTGGCCATCACCAAGCTCGACATCCTGGACTCGTTGGACACGGTGAAGGTGTGCGTGGCCTACGACATCCACGGCGAGCGGGTCACCCACCTGCCCTACCACCAGAGCGACCTCCACGCCGCCACGCCGATCTACGAGGAGCTCCCCGGTTGGAAGACCGATCTCTCGCAGGTCACCGAGGTGCACCAGCTCCCCGCCGCCGCCGAGGCCTACCTGGCGTTCCTCGAGGAGCAGGTCGGGGTGCCGGTCACGCTGGTGGGCGTCGGACCGGGCCGCGAGCAGTTCGTCCACCGCAACGCCTGACTGTGCCAACGTGAGCGGCGGACGCGAGCAGGATCCCCGGGAGGGTCGATGAAGGTCGTCGTGGTCGGATCGGGTGGGCGCGAGCACGCCCTGGCCCTGGTGCTGGGCCGCACCGCCGAGGTGGTGGTCACGCCCGGGAACCCGCTGATCCCCGGGTCGGTGCCCACCAAGGTGGAGGACCTGGTGGCCGACGGCTCGGTGGACCTGGTGGTGGTCGGCCCCGAGCAGCCGCTGGTGGCCGGCGTGGCCGACCGGCTGCGCAAGCAGGGCGTCCGGGTGTTCGGGCCGGGGGCGGAAGGGGCCCGGCTCGAGGGGTCCAAGGCCTACATGAAGATGATCGCCGAGGAGGCCGGGCTGGCCACGGCCGCGTGGGAGGCGTTCACCGACGTCGACGACGCCGTCCGCTACCTCAACGGCATGGACGGGCCCTACGTGGTGAAGACCGACGGCCTCGCCGCCGGCAAGGGCGTGCTGGTCACCGATTCGCTGATCGACGCCGTGAACGACGTGCGGTCCAAGCTCGGCGGCACCGCGTTCGGCGAGTCCGGTCGCCGGGTCGTCATCGAGGAGGCCCTGGTCGGGCCCGAGGTGTCGGTGTTCGCGGTCTGCGACGGCACCCGCACGGTGTGCCTCCCCGCGTCCCAGGACTTCAAGCGGGTGGGCGACGGCGATGCCGGGCCGAACACGGGCGGCATGGGCGCGTGGTCGCCGCTGCCGTTCATCCCCGAGGGGTTCGAGGAGCAGGTGGCCCGGGACTTCATCGAGCCCACGCTGGCGGAGCTGCGCCAGCGCGGCATCGACTACCGCGGCGTCCTCTACGCCGGGTTCATCCTCACCGCCGACGGGCCCAAGCTGCTGGAGTACAACGTGCGCTTCGGCGACCCGGACTCGCAGGTGGTCCTGCTGCGGATGACCTCGGACCTGACCGAGCTGCTCGCGGCGGCGGCCGACGGCGATCTGACCCGGGTGCCGGCGCCGACGTTCGCCGATGCGTCCGTGCTGGTGGTGGCGGCCAGCGAGGGCTACCCGGTGGTCCCGCGGACCGGCGACGCCATCGAGGGCCTCGACGCTGCCGCGGCCTGCGAGGGTGCCACGGTCCTGGGCGCCGGCGTCGGGGCCCGACCCGACGGCACCCTCACCACCGCTGGTGGCCGCGTGCTGAACGTGATCGGCACCGGCGCCACCACCGACGAGGCCCGCACGCGCGCCTACGACGCCCTCGGCTGCATCTCGTGGCCGGGCGAGCACCACCGCACCGACATCGCCCTCCCGCCCGCGTGACGGGGCGCCGGGGGACGACGCCGGCGCCGCACCGGCATGGAGCGTCCGGGGCGGCCGCCGCTAGGTTCTGGCCGTCCGACGTCCGTCGAGGAGCCCCCGTGAGCCAGTACCAGCGCCATCGTGACGGCGGTCGCGATCGGGTGGGCGCATGACCGCCGGGAACGGGGTCACCGGGACCGTCGGCATGATCGGCGGCGGCCAGCTCGCGCGCATGACGCAGCAGGCGGCCATCGCCCTGGGCGTCGACCTGTGGGTGCTGTGCCCGGACGCCGACGAGCCCGCGGTGCGCGCCGGAGCCCGGCAGGTGGTGGGCACCCCCGACCGCTACGAGGACCTGCTGGCGCTGGCCGAGCGGTGCGATGCGGTGCCCCTGGACCACGAGGGCCCCCCGCCGGAGCACCTCGAGCAGCTGGCCCGGGACGGCTTCGTCGTGGCCCCCGGCGCGCCGGCGGCCCGCCTCGGGCGCGACAAGGCCGAGGCGCGGGCCGTGCTCGCCCCGCACGGCATCCCGACCGCACCGTGGACGCTGGCGGCAGATCCCCAGGAGCTCCTCGCGTTCGGCGCCGAGGTCGGCTGGCCGCTCATCGTGAAGCGGCCCAGCGGCGGCTACGACGGGCGCGGCGTCTGGGCGCTCGACGGCCCGGAGCAGGCGGAGGGTGCGTTCGAGGGCAGCGACGGCCCGCTGCTCGCCGAGGCCCGGATCGCCTTCACCCACGAGCTGGCCGTGATGGTGGTCCGGGGCCGTGACGGCGAGACCGTCACCTACCCGCCGTTCGAGACGGTGCAGGTCGACGGCCAGTGCCACGAGGTCTTCACCCCTGCCTCGGTCCCGGCCGAGCTCGATGCCGAGGCCCGCCGCCTGGCGTCCACCATCGCCCACCACGTCGACCTGGTCGGGGTGATGGCGGTGGAGCTGTTCGTCACCACCGACGGCCTGCTCCTGAACGAGCTCGCCGTCCGGCCCCACAACTCGGCGCACCTCACCATCGAGGCCTGCACCACCTCGCAGTTCGAGAACCACCTCCGAGCCGTGCTCGGCCTGCCGCTCGGCGCCACGGACCTCGTGGCCGGAGGCGGCGCCATGATCAACGTCGTGGGCGCCGCTGACGGCCACGACCCCTTCGACCACCTCGCCGCCGCGCTGGCGGTTCCAGGAGCTCACGTGCACCGTTACCAGAAGGCGGCCCGACCCGGTCGCAAGATCGGCCACATCACCGCCACCGGTCCCACGGTGGACGACGCCCGGTCGACGACCGCCCAGGCCGCTTCGGCCCTCGGTGCGGCGGTGCCGGCATGACCGGGCCGCGCGTCGCGGTGGTCATGGGCAGCGCCTCGGACCTCCCGACCATGTCGGGCGCGGCCGACATCCTCGAGGAGCTCGGCCTGTCGCACGAGGTGCGCGTCGTGTCCGCGCACCGCACGCCCCACGACATGATCCGCTTCGGCACCGACGCCGCCAGCCGGGGCATCCAGGTGATCATCGCCGGCGCCGGCGGTGCTGCGCACCTGCCGGGCATGCTGGCGTCGGTGACCACCCTGCCGGTGATCGGCGTGCCGGTGCCGCTGCGCCAGCTCGACGGGCTGGACTCGCTGCTCTCCATCGTGCAGATGCCGGCGGGCGTGCCGGTGGCCACCGTGGGGGTGGGCAACGCCCGCAACGCGGCGCTGCTCGCGGCCCGCATCCTGGCGGTGGGCGACGACGAGCTGACCGCTCGGGTCGCGGCGTTCGCCGAGGGCAACGCCCAGCACGCCACCACCCAGGACCAGGAGCTGCAGGCCGAGCGGAACGACCGCGCCTGAATCGGCGGCCGCGCCGCACCGGCGGGCGACCGCGGTGGGGGTGGGTCAGCTGGCGGCGTGCTCGGGTTGCGGCGCGAAGCGGGCGGCCGGGGTCGGCAGGCCCTTGGGCACCGGGACGTTCGTGGGGCGCGGCGCCTCGGCGGGGACGGCGCTGACGGTCTCGCCCCGCTTGGCGGCGCGCTTCATGGACCGGGCGTTGGCCTTGGCCTCGGCCTTCTCCGCCTTGCGCTGGGCCCGTTCGGCCCGCCGGTCCGGCACCGGGGCGGCGGGCACGGCGACCGGGATCGGCTTGTTCTTGTTCCGCACGCCGGAGGCGTTGAGCGCGCAGCCCACACAGAACGGCGGCTTGTCGGGGCCGAAGGAGTAGACGAGGCAGCGGCTGCAGTACGGGCGGGCACACGTGCGGCAGTGGGCCACGACCGGCTCTTCGTAATGTCGCATGCAGTGCGTCACGTCTTGCCCTCCCCGAGCAGTGCCCCATCTACATCGGCACGTTCGCGCCGCGAATCAAGCCTCTTTCCGCGCGAACCGTGACGAGTACGGTCGAGGCGTGAAAGCAGCTGTTCCCAACGTCCTCGCCAGCCGCTACGCCAGCGGCGCGATGGTCGAGATCTGGTCCGCCGAGCACAAGATCGTCCTGGAGCGCCGGCTCTGGCTGGCGGTGCTGCGGGCGCAGGCCGAGCTGGGCGTCGAGGTGCCCGACGGGGTCATCGAGGACTACGAGGCCGTGGTCGACCAGGTCGATCTGGAATCGATCGCAGCCCGGGAGCGGATCACCCGCCACGACGTGAAGGCCCGCATCGAGGAGTTCTCGGACCTGGCCGGTCACGAGCACATCCACAAGGGCATGACGTCTCGCGACCTCACCGAGAACGTCGAGCAGCTCCAGGTCCGGGACGCCCTGGTGCTGGTGCGGGGCCGGATGCTGGCCGTGCTGGCCCGGCTGGCCGAGCGGGCCGCCGTGCACGCCACGGTGGTCATCACCGGGCGCAGCCACAACGTGCCGGCGCAGGCCACCACGCTGGGCAAGCGCTTCGCCAACGCCGGGCAGGAGCTGCTGGTCGCGCTCCAGCGCATCGACGAGCTCATCGCCCGGTACCCGCTGCGGGGCATCAAGGGCCCGGTGGGCACCCAGCAGGACATGCTGGACCTGCTCGGCTCGCCGGACGGCGTGGCCCGCATGGAGGAGGCCGTCGCCCAGCACCTCGGGTTCCGGGCCGCGCTCCACAACGTGGGCCAGGTGTACCCCCGCTCGCTCGATCTCGACGTGGTGTCGGCGCTGGTCCAGGCCGCGGCCGGACCGTCGAGCCTGGCCACCACGCTGCGGCTGATGGCCGGCCAGGAGCTGGTCACCGAGGGGTTCAAGGAGGGCCAGGTCGGCTCTTCGGCCATGCCCCACAAGATGAACTCGCGCTCGTGCGAGCGGGTCAACGGCTTCAACGCCATCCTCGGCGGTCACCTCACCATGGTCTCGGCGCTCGCCGGCGGCCAGTGGAACGAGGGCGACGTCTCGGACTCGGTGGTCCGGCGGGTGGCCCTGCCCGACGCCTTCTTCGCCCTCGACGGCCTGTTCGAGACGTTCCTCACGGTCCTGGCCGAGTTCGGCGCGTTCCCGGCGGTCATCGAACGGGAGAACGAGCGCTACCTGCCGTTCCTCGCCACCACCAAGGTCCTGATGGCCGCGGTGCGCGCCGGCGTCGGCCGGGAGGTCGCCCACGAGGCCATCAAGGAGTCCGCGGTGGGCGTGGCCCTGGCCATGCGCCAGGGCGCGGACAACGACCTCATCGCCCGGCTGGCCGCCGACGACCGGCTCGGGCTGGACCGGGCGGCCATCGACGCCGCCATCGCCAACCCGCTGGACCTGGTGGGCCTGGCGCCCAGCCAGGTCAACGCGTTCGTGGCGGCGGTCCAGCACTTCGTGGCCGAGGACCCCGACGCCGCCGCGTACCAGCCCGGCGACATCCTCTGACGCGGCCGACCGGCGGGGCCCGCAGGGTCCAGCCGGTCAGGCGGGGCGCCGGTTGCGGGTGGCCTTGTCGTCGTCCATGCGGGCCATCACGTGGGCGCATATCGACGAGTCGCGGGGCCCCTGACCCGGTGCCATCCCGGTGGCGGCCGCCT
>CALANQ010000449.1 GCA_937926025.1 uncultured Acidimicrobiales bacterium | reverse complement strand
ACGTCGTTCGTGGCGGGCGACCACACCACCACCTTCCCGATGCGGATCTTCAACGCCAACAAGACCGAGATCCCGCCGCAGATCAATGTGATCGCCACCGCCATCCTCGCCTTCATCGGCACCCTCATGGCGCTCGGGGCCCGCCGGGCCATCAAGCAAGCTAAGGCCTAGTTCACAACTGATTCGTTCGTCATTTCCCCCCAACGCAACAGATTTCCTTGCTGTAGCGGCCTTCATCAGCGAGAATCGTTGCTGACGTCTCTCTGAGGAGCACCCGTGACCGCCTCCCCCACCCCCGCCGAACTGCAGACCCTCGCCAAGGACCACCTCTGGGGCCACTTCTCCAAGCTGGAGCCCGAGGACCACGGCAGCGTCACCATCATCGAGCGCGGCGACGGCTGCTACGTCTGGGACACCAACGGCAAGCGCTACCTCGACGGCCTCGCCGGGCTCTTCACCGTGCAGGCCGGCCACGGCCGCCCGTCCATCGCCAAGGCCATGGCCGAGCAGGCCGAGAAGCTGGCGTACTTCCCGGTCTGGACCTACGCCCACCCCACCGCCGTGGAGCTCGCCGGCCGGCTGGCCGCCCTGGCCCCCGGCGACCTCAACCGAGCGTTCTTCACCACCGGCGGCGGCGAGGCGGTGGAGTCGGCGTGGAAGCTGGCCCGCCAGTACTTCGTGGCCAAGGGCGAGCCCACCCGCCACAAGGTGGTGTCGCGGAACCTGGCGTACCACGGGGCCACGCTGGGCGCCCTGTCCATCACCGGCCTCGACGCCATCAAGGACGTCTTCGCCCCGCTGATCCCCGAAGGCAACCTCAAGGTCCCCAACACCAACTCGTACCGCTACCCCGAGCTGACGCAGGAGGCCCTGCTCGCCCCGGCTGAGGCCATCGAGGCTGCCATCCTCGAGGCCGGGCCCGAGACGGTGGCCGCGGTGTACCTGGAGCCGGTGCAGAACTCCGGTGGCTGCTTCACCCCGCCCGACGGCTACTTCGCCCGGGTGCGGGAGATCTGCGACACCTACGGCGTGCTGCTCGTCAGCGACGAGGTCATCTGCGCCTTCGGCCGCCTCGGCTCGATGTTCGGGGCCGAGCGCCTCGGGTACCAGCCCGACATGATCACCATGGCCAAGGGCCTCACGTCGGGCTACTCCCCCCTCGGCGGCGTCATGGTGTCCGACAAGATCGCCGAGCCGTTCCTGGAGAACGACGAGATCTTCCTCCACGGCATCACCTTCGGCGGCCACCCGGTCAGCTGCGCCGCCGCCCTCGCCAACCTCGACATCCTCGAGGGCGAGGACCTCACCGGCCACGTGCGGGCGTACGAGGACCAGTTCCGGGCCGCGCTCGAGGGCCTCCGGGACCTTCCCATCGTGGGCGACGTCCGCGGCATGGGCTACTTCTACGGCATCGAACTGGTGAAGGACACCGCCACCAAGGAGACCTTCACCGAGGAGGAGGCCGACTTCCTGCTCCGAGGAGAGCTCACCCCGCAGCTCATCGCCAACGGCCTGCTGTGCCGGGCCGACGATCGGGGCGAGCCGGTGATCCAGCTCTCGCCGCCGCTCACCGCCGGACCCGAGGAGTTCGAGGAGATGGCCCGTGCCATCCGGGCGGCGCTGCTCCACGCCATGGACGCCATGGAGCAGATGAAGTGAGCGCCCCGCTCCTGGTGGGGGTGCCCACCGAGATCAAGGCCGACGAGGGCCGGGTCGCCATCACCCCCGACGGCGTGCGGGAGCTCCACGGGCACGGCGTGGACGTCATCGTCCAGGCCGGGGCCGGCAACGGCGCCAGCATCCCCGACGACGACTTCCGGGCCGTCGGCGCCGAGATCGTGGCCACTGCGGAGGAGGTGTGGGAGCGGGCCGGGCTGATCTGCAAGGTCAAGGAGCCCCAGGAGTCCGAGCTGCCCTACCTGCGATCGGACCAGGTGCTGTTCACCTACCTGCACCTCGCCGCGTACCCGAAGGTGGCCGACGCCCTGCTCGCCGCCGGCACGCCCGGCATCGCCTACGAGACCGTGCAGACCGCGGACCACGCCCTGCCCCTGCTCGCCCCCATGAGCGAGGTCGCCGGGCGCATGTCGATCCAGGTCGGCGCCCACTTCCTGGAGCGCCACAACGGTGGCCGGGGCGTGCTGCTGGGCGGCGCCCCCGGCGTCCGGCCGGCGTCGGTGGTGGTGCTCGGAGCCGGCAACGTCGGCTGGAACGCAGCGTGGATGGCCGCCGGGCTCGAGGCCGAGGTCGACCTGCTCGACAAGAACATCGAACGCCTCCGCTACGTGGATCAGATCCAGATGGGTCGGGTCACGACGCTGGCGTCCAACCGCGGCCAGGTCGAGCGCGTCGTGCGCGCCGCGGACCTGGTGATCGGCGCCGTGCTGGTGGCCGGCGGCCGCGCTCCGGTGGTGGTCGACGAGGAGCTGGTGAAGCAGATGAAGCCCGGCGCCGTGGTGGTCGACATCGCCATCGACCAGGGCGGCTGCATCGCCACCTCGCACGAGACCAGCCACCACGACCCGGTGTTCGAGAAGCACGGTGTCATCCACTACGCCGTCGGCAACATGCCCGGCGCCGTGCCCCACACGTCCACCTACGCCCTGACCAACGTCACGCTCCCCTACCTGTCGGAGCTGGCGTCGCTGGGCGTGGCCGCTGCGGTGGACCGCGATCCGGCGCTGGCCCTCGGGGTCAACACGCTGGGTGGGCGCATCGTGAACGAGACTGTGGCCCAAGCCCTCGGGAAGGACCACCTGCCGCTCGCCGACGCCCTCGCGACCGGCGGCTGACGTGGCGGTCGGGTCCTCCACACCACGACGCCCCGGCCGCTCCGCCCGTGCGGCGGCGGCACCGGCGCTCGACGAGATCGACAAGGCCATCATCCGCGCCCTCCAGGTGGACGGCCGCATGTCCTACGCCAAGCTCGGCCCCGAGGTCGGGCTGTCGCAGGCCGCCGTGCGCCAGCGGGTGCAGCGGCTCACCGACTCCGGGGTGATGCAGGTGGTGGCGGTCACGGACCCGCTGTCGGTGGGCTTCACGGTCCAGGCGATGATCGGCGTGCGCGCCGAAGGGGACCTGCGCTCGCTGGGCGCCAACCTCGGCGCCATCGGCGAGATCGACTACGTGGTCATCACGTCGGGCGCCTACGACCTGCTGCTCGAGGTGGTGTGCGAGGACAACGACCACCTGCTCGCCCTGGTGAACGACGTCATCCGGGCCACGCCGGGCGTCCGCAGCGCGGAGGTCTTCACCTACCTCGACCTGATCAAGCAGACCTACTCCTGGGGCACGCGCTAGCTAGAGGTCCCGCTCGTAGGCGATGTCGCCGACGTGGGTGGCGACCTGGTCGTAGAGGGCCCGGGCGGTGGCGTTGTCCGTACGGGTGTGCCAGTAGAGCTTCTCGGCGCCCGCAGCACGGGCCAGGTCCGCCGTGGCCTCGATCAGCGCCCGGCCCGTGCCGCCGCCGCGCGAATCCGGGGACACGAACAGGTCCTCGAGGTAGCAGTAGGTGGTGCGGGCCCACGTGGAGCGGTGGAAGTGGTGGTGGCAGATGCCGATGAGGTTGCCGTCGAGGAACGCGCCGATGGCCCCCATGGGCTCGTCGTCGTCGAAGAACCGGCTCCACGTGAGGTCGGTGATGTCGTCGGGCAGGTCCTCCTCGTAGAAGACCAGGTAGCCGTGCCAGAGCGGATCCCAGGCAGCACGGTCGTCGGGGCGGAGGGCACGGATCTCGAGGGTCACGGGGCCAGCATCGCGCCGGTGCTCACGATCGGCCCGGCGCATCCGATGGTTCTCCCGGGATCGTTCGGTTCGGACGCGCACGGAGGGAACGCTGATGAACGCCAAGAAGGCGGGACACGACCAGGTCGGGCACCGCCCGTTCCTCGCACGGCTGGGGAGCGGGATCGCCCGGCACCACCGCATCGTGGCCCTGTGCTGGCTCCTCGTGCTGGTGGGCGGCGGCTACCTGGCCAGCGCCTACGAGAAGAGCGTGTCGGACAACTTCCGGATCCCGCACACGGACTCCCAGGCGGCCTACGACCTGCTGGACAAGCGGTTCTCGTCGCAGAACGGCGCCACGGCCACCATCGTGTTCGCCGCCCCTGAGGGCAGGTCCCTCGACAACAGCACCGCCAGCGAGCAGATCGACGCCATCGTGAAGGCGGCCGAGTCGCTGCCCGGCGTGGCATCGGTGTCGAACCCCACCTCGAACGCCACGTCCGAGGCCATCGAGCAGCTCGCGGCGAAGCTCCCCGCAGCCGACGCCGCCGGCCTCGAGGAACTGGCCGCCACCATCCCCAAGCCGTTCTCCGAGTCCGGCCAGATCGGGTACGCCACCGTCACCTACAAGGACCCGCTGCCGGACCTGATGGAGACCTACCCGGTCAACCCGGACAAGGCGGCGACGGACTACGCCAACCCGTACTCCGCGCTGCAGAAGGCGGTCGACGGGGTCGACACCGGCACCATGCAGGTCGAGGTGGGGGGCGTGGGGGCCGACACCTGGAACAACCCGGTCAGCTGGTGGGCCAGCCACGCCGACGAGGTCGGCCTCCTGATCGGGGCCCTGCTGCTGCTGGTGGCGTTCGGATCGCTGTGGGCCATGTGCATCCCGATCTCCACCGCCCTGTTCGGCGCGGTGACCGCCAGCGGCCTGGTGTACCTGCTGGCCGATCTGACCACCGTGTCGTCCGCAGCGCCACCCGTCACGATGATGATCAGCATCGGCGTGGGGCTGGACTACTCGCTGCTGATCGTGACCCGGTACCGGCAGTTCGTGGCCGAGGGCCGGGACCCGGTGGAGGCTGTCGGCGACGCCCTGTCCACCGCCGGCAAGGCCGCCGTGTTCGCCGGTCTCACCGTGTGCGTCGCCCTGCTCGGCCTGCTCGTGGTGCCGATCCCGCTGGTGCAGACCCTCGGCCTGGCCGCCGCCATCGGCGTCGCCGTCATGATGCTGGCGGCCACCACCCTGCTGCCCGCCCTCCTCGGCTTCGCCGGCAAGCGCATCGATGCCATCGGCCTGCCGAGCCGCCACAAGGCCGCCGGCGATCCCCACACCACCTTCTGGGGCCGGTTCGCCACCGCCGTGTCGGGGAAGCCCTGGCGGTCGCTGATCGGCGGCACCGTGGTCCTGCTGTTGCTCGCCGCACCGTTCCTGGGCATCCGCTTCGGCATGCCCGATGACGGCGCCCTGCCGGCGCAGCTGTCGCAGCGCCAGGCCTTCGACCTCATGCAGGACGGCTTCGGCAGCGGCGCCAACGCCCCGCTGGTGGTGGCCGTCGGACTGCCCGAGGGCGTGCCGTTCGAGCAGGCCCTCCAGGATCTGGAGCCGGTGAGCAAGGCGGTGGGCGCCGAGCAGAAGGCCGGGACCATCGAGGGCGTCGACGCCGCCATCGGTCCGATCCCCAACTCGCTGACCGAGACGACGGCCGTGATCTACCAGGTGACGCCGGCCGAGGGGCCCGACTCCCCCGCCACGGGCGAGCTGGTGCGGCGGCTGCGCACGGACCTGGGCACAGCCACCGACGGCACCGGCATGGAGGCGCACGTCGGCGGCGCCACCGCCACGCTGCTGGACCTCACGAAGCAGGTCACGAAGTACCTGCCCATCGTGATCGGCGCCGTCGTCATCGGCGCCTTCATCCTGCTGACGCTGGTGTTCCGCTCGATCCTGGTGCCGCTGAAGGCCGCCATCATGAACCTGCTGTCGATCGGCGCCGCCTACGGCGTGGTCGTCGCGGTGTTCCAGTGGGGCTGGGCCAAGCAGGCGGTCGGCATCTCCGAGACGATCCCGATCGTGTCGTTCGTGCCGCTGGTCATGTTCGTGATCCTCTTCGGCCTCTCCATGGACTACGAGGTCTTCCTCATGAGCCGCATGCGGGAGGAGTGGGACCGCACCGGCGACCCGCGGGAGTCCGTGGTGCTCGGCGTGTCCAACACCGCCCGGGTCATCACCACCGCCGCGCTGATCATGATCGCCGTGTTCCTGTCGTTCGTGACCAACCCGAACCCCACGGTGAAGCTCATCGGCTTCGGCATGGCGGTGGCGGTGCTCATCGACTCCACGCTCGTCCGGATGCTCCTGGTGCCGGCGGCCATGGAGCTGCTGGGCAAGCGGGCCTGGTGGTTCCCGAAGTGGCTGGGGTGGCTGCCCCACCTGAACATCGAGGGCCCGCCCGAGCTGGCGGCCCCGGCGCCCGGCGCCGCCTCCGACGACGCCGCCCCGGAGCCCGTCCCCGTCGGCTGACCCGGCCGGCCGACCCCGAGGGGGCTGGCAGGATGGGGGCATGCAGCGCACGATCTTCACCGACGAGCACGACCTGTTCCGCGACGCCTTCCGGCAGTTCGTGGAGAAGGAGATCGTGCCCAGTTTCCTCCAGTGGGAGGCCGACGGCATCGTGCCCCGGGAGCTGTTCGCCGCCGCCGGCGCCTCCGGGTTCCTCGGCATGGACGTGCCCGAGGAGCTGGGCGGCGGCGGGGTCGACGACTTCCGCTACAACCTGATCATCGGCGAGGAGCTCCAGCGCTCGGGCACCGGCGGCGCCGGGCTCGGTCTCACGCTGCACAACGACATCTGCCTCCCCTACTTCACCTCCCTCTGCACCGACGAGCAGAAGGAGCGGTGGCTGCCGGGCATCTGCTCGGGCGAGCTCATCACCGCCATCGCCATGACCGAGCCCGGCATCGGCTCCGACCTGGCGTCCATGGGCACCACCGCCATCCGCGACGGCGAGCACTACGTGGTGAACGGGTCCAAGACCTTCATCACCAACGGCATCAACGCGGACCTCGTCATCACCGCGGTGAAGACCGACCCCTCGCAGAAGCACAAGGGCATGAGCCTCGTGGTGCTGGAGCGGGGCATGGAGGGCTTCGAGCGGGGCCGCAACCTGGAGAAGGTCGGTCTGCACAGCCAGGACACGGCCGAGCTGTTCTTCACCGACGTGCAGGTGCCGGTGGCCAACCTGCTCGGCACCGAGGGCCAGGGCTTCGTGCACCTGGTGCGCAACCTCCCCCAGGAGCGCCTGTCCATCGCCGCCTCCGCCGTGGCCGCCGCCGAAGCCGCCCTCGGCTGGACGCTGGAGTACGTGAAGGACCGGAAGGCGTTCGGCCAGCCCGTCGGGTCGTTCCAGAACAGCCGGTTCAAGCTGGCCGAGATGCGCACCGAGATCGACGTCGCCCAGGCCTTCGTCGACCGCTGCATCGAGGGCCTCAACGACGGCACCCTCACCGCCGAGGAGGCCGCCGAGGCCAAGTGGTGGTGCACGGAGCTGCAGAAGCGCACGGTCGACACGTGCGTCCAGCTGCACGGCGGCTACGGCTACATGCTGGAGTACCCCATCGCCCGGGCCTACACCGACGCTCGCATCACCACCATCTACGGCGGCACCACGGAGATCATGAAGGAGATCATCGGCCGCTCGCTCGGCGTGTGAGCGAGCCGGTCGAGCGGTCCTGGCCGCCGGGGCCGCCGCAGCCGCTCGTCCCCGGGCAGCCGGTCCCGCCCACCGGGCCGGACCCGGTGGTGTGGAACGTGAAGCGGCGGTGGATCCCCCGCCTCGGCGCCGACACCCTCTGGAACCGGTTCCGACGCCGGTTCCGCAAGACGTTCCGGCGGGCCGGCGACGCCGCCGAGCACGGCGACGGCTGCCTCGACCTGGGCGACGGGGTGCTGGCCGCCATCGCCTTCGTGATCGTGCTGCTGGTGCTGATCTTCGTGATCCTCCCCGCGCTCGTCGCCATCGTCGACGTGGCGGTGCTGCTCGTGCTCGCCCTCGGCGGACTGGTCGCCCGGGGGTGCTTCCGCCGGCCGTGGCTGGTGGAGGCCCGCGACGGCACCGGGCGGGTGCTGCGGTGGCGGGTGGTCGGCTGGAAGGCCAGCGCGGCGCGGGTCGACGACATCCGCCACCTGCTCGCCGACGGGATCGTCCCCGTCGATGCCGAGGTCTTCCGGGACCCCGCCCTCGACGACTGATCAGCCGGTGTAGCTGGGCGCTCCGGCCACGGGCTCGGCGCCGGTCGGTGCGGGTGCCGCCCCGCCCGTCGCCGTCGTGCTGGCCGCGGTCGTCGTGGTGGTCGTCTCGGCCAGGTCGCGGGTGCAGGCGTCGGCGCTGCCGTCCTGGTCCTGGTCGAGGGACCCGAGCGTGACCAGGCCGGCCAGCGCAGCGCGGGTGGACGCCTCCAGGAAGTCCGGGTCGATGGTGTCCACCGTGTCGGTGGGCTGGTGGTAGTTCGGGTTGCGGAAGTTGGCCGTGTCCGTGGCCATCAGCGCCGGGTACCCGCTGGCGAGGAAGGCGGCGTGATCCGAGCGGAGGATGTCGGGCAGGACGTTCGGGTCGATCACGGCGCCGAACGCCGGGAACTCCGGTGTGTAGGTGTACGCCGCCGCAGCGAACGTGCGGGCCAGCGGCGCGCTCGTGGGGTCCGAGATCATGCCGAGGTACGTGGACGGGAGGCCGGTGAGCGGGTCGGTGTCGGGCTTGGTGAAGCCGATCATCTCCAGGCTGATCGCCCCCACCACCTGCTCGCCGTCCGCTGCCATCTGCTCGGCCATGGCGAACGACCCGACATCGCCCACCTCCTCGTAGGACCAGGTGGCGAAGCGGACGGTCACGGGGAGCGGGTGGTCGGCCAGGGCCCGGGCCAGCTCCAAGGTGCCGGCCACCCCCGAGGCGTTGTCGTCGGCCCCGGGACCCGTGGGGTGGGCGGAGTCGTAGTGGGCGCCGATGACGATGGTGCGGTCCGCGCACTCGGTGCCGGGCACCTCCACGTACAGGTTCGGCGAGTCAACGCCGTTGAGGTCCACCGGCTGGCTCTGGACCTCGTAGCCGGCGTCCTCGAGCTCCGCGGCGATCAGGTCCCGGGCGTCCTGGCGGGCCGACTCCGGCCCGTCGGCGGTGCGCGGGAACGCCAGCGACGACAGCACGTCTATCGCCCGGGCCCGGTCGACCGAGTCCAGCAGCGGCGGGACGGCCACGAGGGTCCGCCCGGCGTCGATGCCGAAGTCCTCGGGCCGCACCACGAACTCCTTCATCGGCCCGGTGATGTCATCGAACCGATCGTCCGCCGGCCCGGCCGGCGCGGCGGACACCGACGTCCCCACCAGCGCGGCCACGGCCGCGATCGCCAGCCCCAGTCCCCGCTTCCCCATGGGACCGGACACTAGGCCGAGGTCAGCGGCGGACGAGGTCCTTGGCGATGTGCGTGATCTGGATCTCGTGCGTGCCGGCGCTATCCGAGCGGAGCGAGGCAATCTGAGGCGTCTGCGCAGATCTGCGTCGGCACCCGCTCCGCCCCCTGCTACCGCTTCAACAGATCCCGAGCGATGTGCGTGATCTGGATCTCGTCGGTGCCGGCGTAGATCTGGAGGACCTTGCTGTCTCGGGCGAGCTGCTCGACGCGGAACTCGCTCATGTAGCCGTTGCCACCGAAGATCTGGACGGCGTCGAGGGCGACCTCGGTGGCAGCGCGGGCCGAGTAGAGCTTCATGGCGCTGGCCTCGGCGAGGGTCATGGAGTGGCCGGCGGCGCTCATCTCGATGGTGCGGAACACCAGGTTCTCCACGTTGAGGCGGGCGACCTCCATGCGGGCGAGCTTGTCCTGGATCAGCTGGAAGTTGCCGATGGGCTCACCGAACTGGACCCGGTCCTTGGCGTACTGGACCGAGAGGGCCAGGCACTCCTCGATGATGCCGAGGGCCATGGCGGCCACACCGGAGCGCTCCTGCATGAAGGTGGCCTTGGCGCCCTCGCGGCCGCCCTTGGCGACGTCCTCGGACTCGCCGACGAGGCGGTCGATGCCGACGCGGACGTCGTCGAGGAACAGCTCGCCGGTGGGCGACGAGTGCATGCCCATCTTGCGCAGCGGCTTGGACTGCTCGAGGCCCGGGGTGCCCTGGTCCAGCACGAACGACAGGATCTTGCGATCCTTCGGGTCGTTGCCCTCGTCGAGCTTGCAGATGAACACGATGGTGTCGGCGTAGGGGCCGTTGGTGATGAAGGTCTTGGAGCCGTTCAGGACGTACTCGTCACCGTCCTTGCGGGCGGTGGACTTCATGGAGCCGAACGCATCGGAACCGGAGCCGGGCTCGGTGATGGCCCAGGCGCCGACCTTGTCCATGGTGAGCAGGTCCGGCACCCAGCGCTCCTTCTGGGCGATGGTGCCCTTGGAGCTGATGGCGGCGGACGTGAGGCCCATCGACACGCCCATGGCGGTGACCATGCCGGGGCAGACCTTGCACAGCTCGATGATGGGGATGAGCGTCAGCGAGGAGGCGCCACCGTCGCCGTCGCGCTTGGGCTTCTCCGGCGGGGTCTCGCCCTTGGCCACGGCCTCGGCCACCGACTTCTCGAAGGCGATCTGCTTGGCGAAGCGGTCACGGGCCGCCACGTCCATGCCGAACTCCCGGAACATCTTGCGGAGCACCTCGTAGGGCGGGGTGTCGCCGTGCTCGAAGTCGTCGATGTGGGGGCGGATCTCCTTGTCGATGAACTGCCGGACGGCGCCGCGCACCATCTCCTGCTCGTCGGTCCACTGGTACATCGCGTCACCCCTTCCGCTCCCGACCGGCCGGCCGAGCTGCTCCGACCACGCTAGCCATCCACTTGACCGCTCGGTCAAGTGGATGCGGGTGGCACGGACGCGCGACCGGTTCCTGTCACGATGGACCGATGGGGAAGAAGGCGAACCGCAAGGCGCTCGACGCGGTGCTCTGGTCGGGCGAGCCGGTCCGGCTGCACCGCTCGCTCTGGAAGGCGCCTCGGATCGAGGGGTTCGTGGTCGGCCTCAGCCCCCGCTGGGTCGTGCTGCACCGCACCGTGGATGTGACCCTCGACGGGTGGAGCGTCGTGCGGCTGGACTCCGTCGCCCGGGTGGAGCGCGGCGGCGAGCACGCCCTGGTCTCCCGGGTGCTCCGCCACCGGGGCGAGTCGCCGTCGCCGCTGGCCATCGACCTGGGCGAGCCTGCCGACCTGATCGCCGACCTCGCCGAAGCGTTCCCGCTGCTCGCCGTTCATCGGGAGGGCGTCGACCCGACGATCCCTGCGATCGGCCGGCCCGTCCGGCTGGGCAGACGCAAGCTCCACCTCCTCGACATCGACCCCGACGCCCTGTGGGACCACGCGCCCCGGGCGTTCGCGTACGACGACATCACCCGCATCGATGTCGACGGCCGCTACGAGCGCGCCCTCCACGAGCTCGGCGGCTACCCGCCCATCCCCCACTGAGCCACCCGCAGGGGGCGGGCAGGCCGACTACGTAGTCGGCTACGGATGCGCCGCGAGCCCGGCCCGCGGTTCAGTGACCGCTGATGAAGCAGCAGCAGCAGCGGCAACGATCCAGCCACCTCCGCGGATGGCGGCTCTGGGGGGCGGCCACCGTGCTGGCCGCCCTGGGCCTCACCCTCACCGTGGTGGACCCCGGCACCGCGTCGGCCGCCGACAACGGCGATGCGCTCCTCACCATCTACGAGGACCTCCCCCACAGCTACGAGTACGGCCAGGACCAGGTGTTCCACGGCTCGGCCCAGGACCTGTCCCTGTCGTGCCTGGGACCGGCGTTCGACTGCGACTCGCCCGAGGGCTACGTGTACATCCACGTCGAGGACGACACCGCGGAGGGCAAGTACGTCGCGGTCGCCGACCTGTCCCCCTACGACGGGGGCAGCGGCGACCTGTCGTTCTGGGGCCCGATGACCCTGCGCGGTGCACAGCTGCTGCCCGGGACCTACACGGCCTACTTCGGCATGGAGAGCACGTTCCGGCCGACCGGCTACTCGTTCACCATGACGGTCCGGAAGATCGCCTGCTCGGTCGCCCTGACCCAGACCAGCCCCACATCGAACCCCAACGACCAGGTGACCTTCACGGCCAGCATCGCCGGGAACGGCGACCACTCGGGCCAGATGATCTTCACCGACCAGGACGGCGGCCTCCTCGCCAACCCGACCATCGTCGGCGGCTCGGCGTCGTTCACGACCGGCGCGCTCCCCCAGGGCACGACGACCGTCACCGCCACCTGGTCAGGAGGCAACCCGGTCATCTACGACGGCTGCGCCTCCTCGGTGAGCCACACGGTGTCCAGCGACCCGAACCCGGTGGCCGTCGACGACACGTACCACGTCGACGCGGGCGCCTCGATCACCGTGAACCCGCTGCGTGCCGAGTACCTGGACACCCCGGACCTCGGCGAGATCGAGTCGCTCAACAGCAACGGGACGTCCCTGAAGTACACGGCCCCCGCCGACGTGGTGACCCTCGACCAGGTCCACTACATCGCCTACGACGGCATCGGCCAGGGATCCAACGAGGCCACCATCACGTTCGTGGTGGGCTGCGAACCCGAGGCCCACGACGACACCTACGCCGTCACCTACGGGACCTCGCTGACGGTCGAGGCGCCGGGCGTGTTCCAGAACGATGCCGGCTGCGACCTCCCCACCGAGCTGAAGACCCAGCCGAGCCACGGCACCCTCAGCTACGACGGCCAGAGCGGCGGGTTCACCTACACCCCCGCCGCCGGGTACTCCGGGCCGGACTCGTTCACCTACCGCTACAGCCAGGGGCTCGACAACCCGATCGATGCCAGCGTCCGGCTCCAGGTCGGCCAGCCGATCACCCCGACCTCGACGACGACCTCGACCACCTCGACGTCCACGTCGACCACCTCCACATCGACCACGTCCACGTCCACCACCTCCACGACGGCGGCGCCCTCGACCACCAGCACCACCACGGTCACCGGGCCGCCGACCATCACGTCGGTCTCGCCCGAGTCCGGCGGCCCCGGGACGCCCGTGACGGTGACCGGCACGGACTTCGTGCCCGGGCAGACGACGGTCACCGTGGGCGGCGCCGAGGTCGAGGCCACCGTGGCCGATGCCGACGCTCGGGCCATCCCCGGCACCCTCACGTTCGTGGTGCCCGACGGCGCCCAGCTGGGCACCGGCCCGCTCACCGTCACCACGCCGTTCGGCGCCGCCACCGCCCAGGACGCGTTCACGGTGCTGCCGGCGGTGACGGCCACCACCGCCGGGCCGCCGACCACCGCCACGTCGGCCGTCGCGACATCGGCGCCGCCTTCCGGCACGGCCGGGACGGGCACCGGGACCGTGTCCTCGGGGACGCTCCCCCGCACCGGATCAAGCGGCTCCCAGTGCCTCGCCGGCATCGGCATCTCGCTGCTCGCCGCCGGGCTCGGGGTCCTGGGCCTGCGCCGACGCGCCACGGAGCGGGCCCGGCCCGCCGCCACCCGCTGACGGTTGGGGGCGGACGGGGACGGATCCCTAGGGTTGTTCCGCACCCAGCCGCTGCTCGTCTCGGGAGACTCGATGCGCAACCCCAAGGACTTCTTCAAGCCGCTCGCCGCCGGAGCCCCGGCGCCGGTCCGTGAGATCCCCTTCCGCCCCTCGCGGATGATCCACTTCTTCGACCCGAGCAACGAGAAGATGGCCGCCAAGGTGCCGGACATCGCCAAGAAGGTCGACATCATCCTCGGCAACCTCGAGGACGCCATCAAGGCCGAGAACAAGGAAGCCGCCCGCCTCGGCCTGGTGAAGATCGCCCAGAGCACCGACTTCGGCGAGACCCAGCTCTGGACCCGCATCAACAGCCTGGACTCGCCCTGGGTCCTCGACGACCTCATCACGCTGGTCACCGAGATCGGCGACAAGCTCGACGTGATCATGGTCCCCAAGGTCGAGGACGCCTCCGACATCCACTACGTGGACCGGCTCCTCGCCCAGCTCGAGGCCCGCGCCGGCATCACCAAGCCGATCCTCGTGCACGCCATCCTCGAGACCGCGGCCGGCGTGGCCAACATCGAGGAGATCTGCGCCGCCAGCCCCCGCATGCAGGGCCTGTCGCTGGGCCCGGCCGACCTGGCCGCCAACCGTCGCATGAAGACCACGCGGGTCGGCGGCGGCCACCCCGGCTACCTGGTCCGCCAGGACCCCATCGACGGCGAGATCGAGAGCGACCGCGCCATCTACCAGCAGGACCTGTGGCACTACACCATCGCCCGCATGGTCGATGCCTGCGTGGCCAACGGGATCTTCGCCTTCTACGGCCCCTTCGGCGACATCAAGGACACGGTGGCCTGCGAAGACCAGTTCCGCAACGCCTTCCTGCTCGGCTGCGTCGGCGCCTGGTCGCTGCACCCGGTGCAGATCGACATCGCCAAGAAGGTCTTCTCCCCCGACCCGAAGGACGTCGCCCACGCGCTGCACGTCATCGAGAAGATGGGCGACGGCACCGGTGCGGTGATGATCGACGGGAAGATGGAGGACGACGCCTCCGTCAAGCAGTGCCACGTGATGGTCGACCTGGCCAAGCAGCTGTCGGCCCGCGACGAGGACGTCGCCGAGCTGTACCGCGCCGTGGGCCTGGAGGTCTGATCCCGTGACCGACACCGAGATCCTCCCCCGCCGCTCCGTCCTCTACATGCCCGGTGCCAACGAGCGCGCGCTGGAGAAGGCCAAGGGCCTCGACGCCGACGCGCTGATCCTCGACCTCGAGGACGCCGTCGCCCCCGATGCCAAGGCCGAGGCCCGCGACCGCGTGTGCGCGGCCGCCACCTCCGGCGAGTACGGCGCCAAGGAGATCGCCATCCGGGTCAACGGCCTGGCCACCCAGTGGCACGCCGACGACATCGCCGCCGCGGCCAAGGCCGGCCCCGCCGCCGTCGTGGTGCCGAAGGTCGACTCGGTCGCCGACGTCCACGCCATCGAGCGCGGCCTGGAGGCGGGCGGCGCGCCCGACACCACCAAGATCTGGGCCATGGTCG
Source organism: uncultured Acidimicrobiales bacterium (assembly GCA_937926025.1). Taxonomy (GTDB): domain Bacteria; phylum Actinomycetota; class Acidimicrobiia; order Acidimicrobiales; family Iamiaceae; genus Aquihabitans. The sequence continues at coordinate 11,921 of CALANQ010000449.1, read as the reverse complement.
AGACGCCGGTGGCCATGCTCCACGCCGAGGAGATCGCCGCCGCCAGCGAGCGGCTCACCGTGCTGGTCATGGGCACCAACGACCTGGCCAAGGAGCTCCACGCCGAGCACGTGCCCGGCCGCCAGCCCCTGCTCACCGGCCTCGGGCTGTGCCTCCTGGCCGCCCGCGCCACCGGCAAGGTCATCCTCGACGGCGTCTACAACGACATCAAGGACGAGGCCGGGTTCGAGGCCGAGTGCCTCCAGGGCCGCCAGATGGGCTTCGACGGCAAGACCCTGATCCACCCGAGCCAGCTGGAGCCGGCCAACCGGATCTGGGCCCCCACCGCCGAGGCCGTCGAGGACGCCGCCGCGCTGATCGCCACCTTCGAGGACGCCATCGCCGCCGGCAAGGGCGTGGTCACCCACAACGGCCGCATGATCGAGAACCTGCACGTCGACAACGCCCGCCGCATCCTGGCCGTCGCCGACGCCATCGCCGCCCGCCAGGGGTAGCGCGAACCGCTTCAGCCCCGCCGCCCGCCGGCCGATAGGAGACGGACCTGTCTCATCAGGCCCCTCGACTCCGGCGGAGCATCCCGTGCACCACGTCCCCACCCGACGCCTCACCCGACGCAGCTGGCAGGTGCTGGCCGTCGTCGCGGTCCTCCTCGGCACGCTCTCGATCACCTCCGCCCCGGCCGGGGCGGACGACCCGCCTCCCGGTCCCGCTCCCATCCCGGAGGACCTGTGGAGCCCGACCGACGCCCCGGCGACCGGCAACCACCTGTTCCTCGCCGATCCCAGCCGGAGCGCCGATGAGATCTACGGCCAGGGCTACACGAGCGACGCCAACGGCCCGACGTTCCGCGTGGGCGCCGACGACGACGGCGACTTCGAGCAGACGAGCATCACCATCTCGGGCGGCACCGGCATCAGCCAGCTCGAGACCGGGCTGTACTCCTGGCACGGCGCGGACTGGGTGCCCTTCGTGCCCCGGCTGGAGCTGTACCAGCGGGGCCGATCGTGCGCGGACGCGAGCGGCTGGTTCGCGGTCGACGAGGTCGCGTACCACGGCGACGAGCTCGACCGGATCTCCTTCCGCTTCTCCCAGACGTGCGAGGACCCGTCCGCGTCCCGGAAGGGGCAGGTGTCCTGGATCGGTCCGCCGTCCGTGCTGGATTCGACCCGATCGGGCCCGCGCCGCGGTGGCTGGAAGCTCCAGATCCTCGGCGACCACCTGTCCGAGGCCACCTCGCTCACCATCGATGGTGAGGACACGCCGTTCACGGTGGATCCTCCGGTCGTGACGGCGATCGCCCCGGAGACGTCGCTCGGCACCCACCACGTGGTGCTGACCACCCCCGGCGGCTCGGTGGAGAGGTCGTTCGAGTCGCTGCCCAACCCCACGACGGCCCCGCAGGCGCTCACGGCGGACGTGGGCAAGACCTCGGTCTCCCTGACCTGGACGCCGCCTGCGGATGTCGGCGATGCCCCGGTCGACCTCGTCCAGGTCTGGGTGCGCGCCGCACCCGGCAGCGGCGGACCTCCGGCGTCGGCCATCCTCGGCCCCGACGACGAGACGGCCCAGACCTTCCGGCGCCTGATCCCCGGGCGCTCCTACCTGGCGCGGGTGACGTACCAGACCGCCATCGGTCTGGGTGAGTTCGCCGAGATCCCCTTCTCGATCCCGCCGCTGGAGCACGCGCCGTTCATCGAGATCGACACGCTGATCGACCAGCAGTACACCGACTTCGTCGGCCGGCCGGCGACCGCGTCCGAGCGGACCGCCGCCACGGCGTCGCTGCGCAACGGCGACCTGACCCCCGACGAGTGGGTCGCCGCCATGCGCAACCGTCCGGAGTGGGGCGGTGTCCGCGCACCGGTCACCCGGCTCTACTCGTCCTACTTCGACCGGCTCCCCGACGCCGGAGGCTTGACCTACTGGGCGAACCGACAGCGTTCGGGCACCAGCCTGGCCAAGGTCTCGGCGACGTTCGCCGCGTCGAGCGAGTTCAAGCGGAAGTACGGATCGCTCTCCAACGGCGCCTTCGTGGACCTCATCTACCGGAACGTGCTCCACCGCACGCCGGACGCCTCGGGCCGCACCTACTGGATCCGGAAGCTGAACCGGGGTGCCGATCGAGGCTCGGTGATGGCCAGCTTCTCCGAGTCGTCCGAGCACGTGCGCAAGATGACCCCGACGGTCGACGCCGTCCTGCTCTACACCGGGATGCTCCGCCGGATGCCCACCCCGGGCGAGCTCGCCCCCGCCCCGTCGGCCTCGGTGCGGACGGCGGCCGATGCTCCCGCTGCGGACCCGGTCGCGCTCGCCGAGCAGCTCCGCCACTCCGGCGCGTACGCCGACCGCTTCTGAGGCGGTCGGCCCACCGCTCGGCGTGTGACAGGCTCCGGCGATGCGCTACCGCCGGATGCCCATCGAGGTGGAGTCCCCCGAGGAGCTCGGGTACGACACCATCACCAACAACCTCTCCGAGAGCTCGGTCGCAGACCGCAGGCTGTCGGACCTCGGGCTCGACCTGGACCTCGATGACCTGGTCCTCTGCTACGGCGACCACCTCGGCGACCCGCTCCTCCGGGAGGCGGTGGCCGCCGGTGGCGAGGGCCTGTCGCCCGACCACGTCATCGTCACCCCGGGTGCGGCCACGGCGCTGTTCGCGGTGGCGACGTCGCTGCTCGACCGCGGCGACCACGCCGTGGTGGTGCGCACCAACTACGCCACCAACCTGGAGACACCTCGCGCCATTGGGGCCGACCTCGATGTGGTGGACCTGGCGTACGACCGGGGCTGGAAGCTCGACATCGACGAGGTCGCGGCTCGGGTCCGGCCCGGCACCACCCGCCTGATCAGCGTCACCTGCCCGCACAACCCCACGGGCACGATGCTCGACCTCGACGACCTCAAGCGCCTGGTGGGCCTGGCCGAGCAGGCCGAGGCGGTGCTGCTGGTCGACGAGACCTACCGGGACCTCACCCACACCGGCGCGCGCATCCCGCTGGCCGCCGCCCTCTCCCCCAACGTGGTCAGCGTCAGCTCGATGAGCAAGGCGTACGGGCTGCCCGGCATCCGCATCGGCTGGGCCGTGACGACCGACCCGATCCTGGGCGAGAACCTGCTGGCCGCCAAGGAGCAGATCGTGATCTGCGGCTCCACCATCGATGAGCACATCGCCGGGCGGGTGCTGGCGGAGCGCAAGCGGGTGCTGCCGCCGATCGTGGCCGACGTGCGGGAGCGCCTGGCCATCGTGGAGGACTGGATGGCGGGCCAGGACACGTTCGAGTGGGTCCGCCCCGCCGGCGGCGTGGTGGGCCTGGTCCGGTTCCGGGAGTCGGTCGAGGTCGACGAGGCGGCGTTCCACCACCGGCTCCTCGCCGACCACGGCACCTACGTGGGGCCGGGGCACTGGTTCGAGGTCAGCGACCGGTACTTCCGCCTGGGCTTCGGCTGGCCCACCCACGACGAGCTCCGGGCGGGCCTGCGCGCGCTGCTCGCCGCAGCGGCAGACTCGGGGAGATGATCGAGCCCCAGACCACCAAGGTGCAGGACGCCGCCCGGATCGCGCTGGGCGCGTTCCTGGCGTTCGCCGGGATCAGCCACCTCACCTTCGCCCGCACCGACTTCCTGGCCCAGGTGCCCGACTGGGTGCCGCTCGACGCCGACTTCGTGGTGGTGGCCTCCGGCGTGGTGGAGGTGGCCCTGGGCGGCTCGCTGGTGGTGTTGCACCGCCGGCGCGGGCTCATCGGGTGGGTGGCCGCCGCCTTCTTCGTGGCCATCTTCCCGGGCAACGTGTCCCAGTACGTCGACGGCGATGCCGCCTTCGGCCTCGACAGCGCCCGGGCCCGGCTGGTGCGGCTGTTCTTCCAGCCGGTGCTGATCGCCTGGGCGCTGTGGAGCACGGGCGCCTGGTCGGCGTGGCGGGCGAGCCGGACCCAGGGCTGAGCCCGGGCGGGGTCAGGCCCGACGGGCGTCGGCGATGACGGTGAGCTCGGCGAGCACCGCCGGGTCCACGGCCCGGGAGCGGCGACGCCGATCGGGCCGGCGCCGAGCGGTTCGGGTGCGCTTGAGTTGCTTCATGGAACCGAGTGTGACGCGTTGAGTTTCATCACGCAACCCATTAGGGTGTGACGCATGAAACGCGCCAGCTTCGACGACCTCGACTGCTCGGTCGCCCACACCCTCGAGATCATCGGCGAGTGGTGGACGCCGCTCATCCTCCGGGACTGCTTCTTGGGCGTCACCCGCTTCGGCGACTTCCAGGAGCGCCTCGGCATCGCCCGCAACGTGCTCACCACCCGCCTCGAGACGCTGGTGGAGCACGAGATCCTGAAGAAGGTCCCCTACCAGGACAACCCGCCCCGGTACGACTACAAGCTCACCGCCAAAGGCCGCGACCTGTGGCTGGTGGTGGCCGCGCTGCGCGAGTGGGGTGACAAGTGGGAGTCCCCCGACGGCCCGCCCGTGGAGATGGTGCACAAGCCCTGCGGCCACACCACCCACATCGTCCCCACCTGCGCCGACTGCGGGCAGGAGCTCAGCCCGTTCGACATCAAGCTCAAGCGGGGCCCGGGCGCCAAGGCCAACACGCCGGTCGTCGCATGACCGGCCTGCACCTCGACGCCGGGTCGCTCACCGAGCCCGGCGCGTTCGTCCGGGAGGCGGGCTTCCAGCCCACGGAGGTGAGCGGCACCGCCGTGCGGGGCCACATCGACATCGACGAGCGCCACCACACCCCCTGGGGCATCGTGCACGGCGGCGTCTACGCCACCGCCATCGAGTCCGCCGCCAGCATCGGCGCCTCCACGGCGGTGCGGGACCAGGGCCAGGTGGCCGTCGGCCTCACCAACACCACCCACTTCCTCCGGTCCATCACCCACGGACGGGTCACCGTCGACGCCGAAGCGCTCAACCAGGGCCGCAGCCAGCAGCTCTGGAAGGTCGACGTCCGAGACGAGCGCGGCCGCCTCCTCGCCCACGGCGAGGTCCGCCTCCAGAACCTCACGCCCGGCGGGTGACCCCGAGCCGGTAGCTTCCGGCGATGGCCCGCACCGCTCCACCCCCGGTCATCACCCACCTGCCCGCCATCGGCGTCACGGTGATCTCCAAGTGGCTCTACAACTGCTACGTCATCCACGACGGCGGTGACGGGCGCCCGTTCGTGGTCGACCTCGGGATGCCGTCGCAGCTCCCCCTGGTGGCCGACGCGCTGCGGGCCCACGGCTCCGACGCCGCGGACCTGGGTGCCGCGGTCGCCACCCACGGGCACGCCGACCACGTGGGCGGGCTGCCCACCCTGCGCGACGCCCACGGCACCGCCGTGCACCTGCCCCACGCCATCAGCGAGATGCGCGACGGCACCCGGGCGCTGCGGCCGCCCGGGCTGCGGGCCGTGGCCGAGATCCTCCCGGTGATGGCCAGCCAGCCCCGGGACCTCCAGGCCACCAAGGAGATCGGCGGCACCATGAAGGAGATCGGCTGGGACGGCAAGGGCGTGCGCCTGCCGTTCGAGCCGGACTCGTGGCGGGCCGACGGCGCCCCCCTGCCCGGCCTCCCCGACTGGCAGGTGCTGAACACGCCCGGCCACAGCGACGACTCCACCTGCCTCTACCACGCCCCCACCCGGACGCTGCTCTCGGGCGACGCCGTGCTGTCCGTGGAGGGCCGGGGCTGGTTCAACCCGGAGCACGTCGACGGCCGCCTGTCGGCCCAGACCGAAGTCCGGCTGCGGGAGCTCGACGTGGAGCACCTGCTCCCGGGCCACGGCCTGGGGGTCCAGGGCACCGACGTGATGGGCCACGCCCTCTGCTTCGCCGAGAGGCCCCGAGAGCACTCCAAGCTGAAGGCCCTGGTCCGCGTGCTGGGCAACCACGCGGGCCGGCGCTGAGCCGAACCGCCCCGGGGCTCAGGCCTCGATCACCCGCACCTTGCTGATCTGGTAGCCGGACCACAGGAAGATCAGGCCGAACAGCACCAGCAGCGCACCCACCAGGAACGCCACCACGGCCACCGTGGCGTGGGGCCACACCATGATGGCGATGCCGAAGAGGATGGTGACGATGGAGCGCGAGGTCACCGACGACTTGTACTCGGGCGCCATCTGACCTCGCGCCAGCAGGCCGATGGCCCCAGCGATCACGAAGTCCAGGCCGATCAGCCACACCAGCACCCCGACGGTGATGCCCGGCCAGAACACCAGCAGCAGGCCGAACGCCAGGTTGATGACGGCCCGGATCATCATCAGGCCCCAGTAGGACATGCCGCGGTGGTGGCGGATGGTCTCCAGCAGGTCGCCGATGCCGACGATCACCAGCAGCACACCGGCGAGGCGGGCCACCACCGTGAGGGTGCGATCGGGCCAGAACAGCAGCACCAGACCGGCAACGAGGCTGATGGCTCCCACGGTGTAGGCGAGCATCTTGGACTCGCGCACCACGCTGATGGCTGATCGGTCTCCGGCCATGACGACCTCCTGGTGGTCCCGCGGGGCGTCGTCGCCCGCACCCGTCGACGGTACTCCCACCCGGGTGACCCCTGGTTGACCCCTGGTCGACCCCTGGTCGCCCCTCTCAGGGGGTGACGATGGGGAACATCAGCGTGAAGCCGTCGAGGGTGGCGAGGAACGCATCGAGCGCCGAGCGGTCCCCGCTGACGGCCACGGCACCGGCCTCGACCAGCGCGGCCAGCTCCGCGACGGCGTCGGGGGCGAACAGCAGCCGGGCCAGCGGAGCGTGGTCCGCGGTCAGCGCCACGTCGGCCGGCGGCAGGCCCTCGGGGTCTGCCTCCAGGCGGATGGCGTGGAGGGCACCGTGCTCGATGCCCACGCGCCACCGCTCGTCTCGGTCGGTGGCGGTGAGGTCGATGGCCCAGGTCCGCTCGGCCGCGGCTAGGCCGTCGATGCGGACACCGAGGTAGTCGAGGAGCATCTCGGTGGTCATGGCCGCCACGGTGTCGGGCGCGGCGGTGGAGCTCACCGTCATCTGCGGATGGCCGTGGCGCAGCTCCTGGGCGCCGGTCAGGTAGAAGTCCCGCCACGGCCCCGACTCGGCCTGGTACCCGAGCTGCTCCAGCGCATCGGCCTCCAGCGCCCGGGCGGCCTCGTTGGCGGGGTCGGCGAACACCACGTGGCTCACGACCTCGGCCACCCAGCGGTAGTCGCCGTCGTCGAACGACGCCCGGGCCTTCTCCAGCACGGCGTCGGCCCCGCCCATGAACTCGACGTACCGCTTCCCGGCCTCGGTCGGCGGATGCGGGTGCAGGTGGGCCGGGTTGCCGTCGAACCAGCCCAGGTACCGCTGGTACACGGCCTTGGCGTTGTGGTTGACGGTGCCGTAGTAGCCGCGGCTGGCCGGCGTGGACTCCAGGGCGGGCGGCAGGCGCAGCTCCTCGGCGATCTCGGTGGAGGTGAGGCCGTGGTTGGCCAGCCGGAGGGTCTGGTCGTGGATGAAGCGGTAGGTGTCCCGCTGCGCCGCCAGGTGGCCCACGATCTGGTCGCGGCCCCAGCGGGGCCAGTGGTGGCTGGCGAAGCACACGTCCGTGTCATCGGCGTACAGGTCGATGGCCTCTTGCTGGTACTTGCTCCAGCCGAGGGCGTCGCGGACCTGGGCGCCCCGCGGCGTGTACAGGTTGTGGAGCGTGCAGGTGCAGTTCTCCGCCATGCACAGCACCCGGTGATCCGGGAAGTGGAAGTTCATCTCGCTGGGCGCCTCGGTGTTGGGCGTCACCTGGAACACGATGCGGACGCCGTCGACCACCAGCTCGGTGTGGGTGTCGGTCACCTCCTCGGTCGGGGCGATGAGCCCCTGGTCGCCCAGCACGGGGATGCCCTTGCCGAGACCGGCGTCGACGTGGCCGTGCGGGCCCTTCGGGAGCAGGGCGCCGTACATGTAGCTGCCCCGCCGGGTCATGACGTTGCCGGCCACCACGTTCTCGCTGACCGCCGCCTCGAGGAAGCCGGCCGGGGCGATCACCCGCACCTTGCCCGCCCGCACGTCGGCCTCGTCGATCACGCCCCGCACGCCGGCGAAGTGGTCCACGTGGCTGTGCGTGTAGATGACCGCCGTGACCGGGCGGGCGCCGAGGTGCTCCTCCACCATCGCCAGGGCGGCCCGAGCGGTCTGCACCGAGGTGAGCGGGTCGATGACGATGCGGCCCTCGTCGCCCTCGATGGTGGTCATGTTGGCCAGGTCCAGGCCCCGCACCTGGTGGAAGCCGGGTGCGATCTCGAAGAGGCCGGCCTCGTTGTTGAGCTGGGCCTGGCGCCACAGGCTCGGGTTGACCTCGGGCGGCGGCGGCCCGTCGAGGAAGTGGTAGGCGTCGAGGTCCCACGTGGGCCACCCGCCGCCGTGGAGCACCTGCCCCGGCGCCGCCAGCACCCGGCCCCGCGTCGCCCGCTCCCGGTCCGCGTCGTCGCCGGTGAGGAACGGCAGGGTCGCGGCCTCCTGGTTGGCGGCGGCGGTGGCGGCCGTGGCGGCCTTCGGGGTGAGGTCGGGATCGGTCATGGGTCGGAGTCTGGCCGATGGGGCCGGCGGTGGCCGGGAGCGGGGCCGAACCCATGATTGACAATGGGTCTCATTTCCTCGATAGGGTGCCGGGCATGCCCCTCCCCCGCCGCAGCACCCGGATCGCCGCCCTCGCCGCGGCCCTCCTCGGCGCGTCGGTGCTGGCGGGGTGCGGTGACGGGTCGTCCGGTTCGGGCACCGCCGACGACCCGCTCCAGGTGGTGGCCTCGTTCTACCCGCTGCAGTGGATGGCCCAGCAGGTCGGCGGCGAGCGCGTCGAGGTGTCCAGCCTCACCGCGCCCGGTGCCGAGCCCCACGACCTGGAGCTCACCCCGCGCGACGTCGGGTCCATCCAGGACGCCGCCGCCGTGGTCTACCTCTCGGACTTCCAGCCGAACGTCGACGAAGCCGTCGGCGAAGCGCGAGGGCCGGTGCTCGACGCCCGCGACGCCACCGAGTTCCTCCCGGCCGGCGGACACCACGACGAGGAGGAGGACGCCGGCGACGACCACGATCACGTCGACGACCCCCACTTCTGGCTCGACCCCACCAAGCTGGCCGAGGTGGGCCTGGCGTTCGCCGACACCCTCGCCGACGCCGACCCCGACCATGCCGCCGACTACAGAGCCAACGCCCGCGAGCTGGCCGACCAGCTCAGCGAGCTCGACGGAGAGCTCCAGTCCGGCCTGGCCGACTGCGCGCAGCCCGACCTGGTCACCAGCCACGAGGCGTTCGGCTACCTGGCCGCCCGCTACGGGTTCGAGCAGGTGGGCATCACCGGGCTGGCCCCCGACGCCGATCCGTCCGCCAAGGACGTGGCCCAGGTGGCGGACTTCGTGCGCGAGCACGGCGTCACCACCATCTACTTCGAGACCCTCACCAGCCCTGCCGTCGCCCGGACCCTTGCGTCGGAGACCGGCGCGGCCACGGCGGTGCTGGACCCGCTCGAAGGCCTCACCGACCAGTCCGACGGCGACGACTACCCGTCGGTGATGCGGTCGAACCTGGCCACGCTCCGACAGGGCCAGGAGTGCTCGTGAGCAACGACACCACGACTCCCATCGTCGAGTTCCGCGGCTGCGACATCGGCTACGAGGGCCGGCCCGTCGTCCACGGGCTGGACCTCCGCATCGCCGCCGGCGAGGTGCTCGGCATCCTGGGCAGCAACGGCTCCGGGAAGTCCACCACCATCCGCGGCCTGCTCGGGCTGACGCCGATCCTCGCCGGGGAGGTCCGGCTGTTCGGCACGCCTCGCAACCAGTTCCACGACTGGGCCCGCATCGGCTACGTGCCCCAGCGCCACACCGTCGCCGGCGGCATCCCGTCCACCGTCGGCGAGGTGGTCGCATCGGGGCGCCTCACCCGGCTGCGCCCCTGGCGGCGGACCACCGCCGTCGACCGCCAGGCGGTGGCCGACGCCATCGCCGCCGTGGACCTCGCCGGCCACGAGCGCACCACCATGACCGCCCTCTCCGGAGGCCAGCAGCGCCGGGTGCTCATCGCCCGTGCCCTCGCCACCCGTCCCGACCTGCTGGTGCTCGACGAGCCCACCGCCGGCGTCGACCGGGCCAACCAGGAGGCGCTGGCCACCGCACTCGGCGCCCTGGTGGAGCAGGGCACCACCATCATCCTCATCACCCACGAGCTCGGGCCGGTGGAGCCGCTCATCACCCGGGCCATCGTCCTGCGCGACGGCGCCATCGTCCACGACGGACCGCCCATCGACGACGAGCACCACCACCACCACGACGACGAGTGGCACCACACCCACGGCCACGAGCCGGCCCCCCGCCCCGGCCTCGGGCTGCTGGGCTGAGGAGCGGGCGATGGACATCCTCCACTACGGCTTCATGCAGCGGGCGCTCATCGCGTCGATCCTCATCGGCCTGTCGGCGCCGTCGGTCGGCGTGTACCTGGTGCAGCGACGGCTGTCGCTGATCGGCGACGGCCTCGGCCACGTCGCCCTCGCCGGGGTCGCCGTCGGCGTGCTCACCTCCACGTCACCCGTGTGGACGGCCCTCGTCGCCGCCGTGGCCGGTGCTGTGGCCATCGAGCTCATCCGGGCGAAGGGCCGCACCAGCGGCGACGTCGCGCTCGCCGTGCTCTTCTACGGCGGCATCGCGGGCGGCGTGGTGCTCATCTCCCAGGCGCCCGGCGGCACGCCGAGCAACCTCAACGCCTACCTGTTCGGCGCCATCACCACCACATCGCAGACCGACCTGGTGGTGTTCGCCGTCCTGTCGGCGGTCGTCCTGCTGGTCACCCACGGCCTCGGGCGCTACCTGTTCGCCGTCAGCAACGACGAGGAGTACGCCACCGCCTCGGGGCTGCCGGTCCTGTCGCTCAACCTGCTCCTGGCGGTGATGACGGCGGTGACCGTCGTGGTGTCGATGCGGGTGGTCGGCCTGCTGCTGATCAGCGCGCTCATGATCGTGCCCATCGCCACCGCCCAGCTGGTGACCGGCAGCTTCCGGGCCACGGTCCTGGTGGGCACCCCGATCGGTGTGGTGGTCTCGGTGGCCGGCGTGGTCACCTCCTACTACCAGGACACCCCGTCGGGCGGGACCATCGTCTTGTTCGCCATCGGCCTGTTCGTGCTGGCCGCGGTGGTCGCCGGACTGCGGGACCGGCGACGGCGCCTCGCCACCGCACCCTCCTGATCGGGACCATCGTGCCGATGGGAACCGGTGGCTGACCCCCTCACCATCCGGCGCGTCCGCTTCGAGTGGCCCGACGACCTCGACCCCATCTGGACGCCCCGCACCCCCGAGCTGGCCATCGCGGCCGACTCGGTGTCGATGCTGATGCCCCATGCGGAGCCCTACGTCGTGGCGTCGACCCGGGCGGCGCTCGGCCAGGGGCTCATCGACGACCCGGAGCTGGCCGAGCAGGCGCAGGCCTACCTCACGCAGGAGGCCCAGCACCACGCCCAGCACCGTCGGTTCAACGACCTGCTCATCGCCCGCTACCCGTCGCTGGGCGTCATGGACCGGGCCGCAGCCTGGACGTTCGCCAAGCTGCGTCGCCGCAGCACCCGCTTCGGCCTGGCGTTCGCCGCCGGGTTCGAGACCATCGCCTTCGTGTCCGCCCGCTGGGTCGACAAGCGGATGAGCCTCCTGCGCGACGCCGACCCCACCGCCGCCACCATGTTCCTCTGGCACCTGGCCGAGGAGGTCGAGCACAAGCGGGTGGCGTTCGACGTGTACCGGGCCGCCGGCGGCGGCCGCCTCCGCTACGCCTGGGCGATGTGGGTGGCCGGGTGCATCCTGGCCGCCGGCGCGCTCATCGGTTCGCTCACCATGCTCTGGGCCACCAAGCGGATCTTCTCGCCGACGGCGTGGTTCCGGCTGATCGGCTGGTCGCTCAGCTTCATCTTCGGGGCCATGCCGGTGATGGTCATCTCCTCTATGCCCGCGCCCCCCCCCG